>NZ_JBPGXM010000058.1:0-22098 GCF_056755495.1 Leifsonia sp. KNZ12-8B | reverse complement strand
CGCCGGACACGCCCGGAGAAATCGCGTACTCGGCGGTTGCCCACAGCGCCCCCGTCGCCAACGCGCCCGCCGGGTACCAGCCGCGCGACCTCGCGCCCGCGCCGCGGCCGCCCGCGGCGCCGCAGCGCACCCTCCACATGATCGGCAACGCCCACCTCGACCCGGTGTGGCTGTGGCCGTGGCAGGAGGGATACCAGGAGGCGCGCGCCACCTTCTGGTCGGCCATCCACCGCATGGAGGAGTACCCCGACTTCGTCTTCACCTGCGACCAGATCGTCCTGCTGAGCTGGGTCGAGGAGTCCGACCCCGAGCTGTTCGAGCAGATCAAGCGCCGCGTCGCCGAGGGCCGCTGGGTCAACGTCGGCGGCTGGTGGGTCGAGCCGGACAACAACATGCCGATGGGTGAGAGCTTCGTGCGGCAGGGGCTCTACGGCCAGCGCTACCTCCAGTCGCGCTTCGGCACGCCGAGCACCGTCGGCATGAACGTCGACCCGTTCGGACACAACGCGATGCTGCCGCAGATCCTCCGGGGCCAGGGGATGGACTCGTACACGTTCCTCCGCCCCGGCCCGCACGAGTCCGACCTCGCGCCGAGCCTGTTCTGGTGGGAGGCGCCCGACGGCTCCCGCGTGCTGGCCTACCGCATCCCGTTCGAGTACGGCAGCCCGCCCGGCTCCGTCGACGGCCAGACCGAGAAGTCGCTCGCCGCGCTCGACCGCACCGTCGGCTTCGGCGAGAACGCCACGGCCATGGTCTTCTACGGCGTCGGCAACCACGGCGGCGGCCCGACCATCGCCAACATCGAGTCGATCCACCGCTACGACCGCATGGGCTCCTTCGGAAGGATGACGATGTCCTCACCGCGCACGTACTTCGACGAGGTGCTCGGCCGGGGCGATGCGTTCCTGGAGGCGCTGCCGGTGCGCAGGGACGACCTCCAGCACCACGCCCCCGGCTGCTACTCCGCGCACTCGGGCATCAAGGCCTGGCAGCGCCGCGCCCAGTTCGCGGTGCTGAACGCCGAGCGCTGGGCGGCCGTCGTCGCCGCGACGGACGGCATCGCGTACCCGCGCGAGCAGCTCGAGACGGCGTGGAAGCAGATCCTGTTCAACCAGTTCCACGACATCCTGCCCGGGTCGGCGATCGAGCCGTCGTACGACGACGCCCGCGACCAGCTCGGGGAGGCCGTCGCCATCTCCAAGCGCATCATCACGCGGGCGCACAACGTCATCGCCCGCCAGGTGCGGGTGCACCGCGAGGACGGCACGCAGCCCGTGCTGGTCTTCAACCCCCACCCGTGGCCGGTGGAGGTGGATGTCGACTTCCAGTACGGCGCCCAGCGCGCCGGCGTGCACGTCGTCGACGAGGAGGGGCGGCCGGTCGTCTTCCAGAACACGCAGTCGACGGCGACCACCGACGACGTGGCGCGCGGCGCGATCGTGTTCCGCGCCGCGGTACCGGCACTCGGCTACCGGCTGTACCGCCTCCGGCCGGGCGCGGCCGCGCTGCCGGGCGTGGCAGGCGGCCTGACCGTGACCGCCGACACCCTGGAGAACGACCTCGTCCGCATCCGGCTCGACCAGGAGACGGGGTGGATCTCGTCGTACCTCGTGAAGGCGACCGGCGTCGACCTGATGGCCGGCGTCGACGGCACGCAGCACACGCAGATCAACGACGACCCGACCGACACCTGGGGGCACCGGGTCATCTCGTACGCCTGGCCGGGCGCGACCATGCGCCTCAAGCGGATCGTCGTGCGCGAGACCGGACCGCTGCGGTCGCGGGTGCGGGTCGAGCGCGAGTGGGGCGCCTCCACGCTGGTCGAGGAGCTCACCCTCGACCACGACTCGGCCGTGCTTCGCGTGAACGTGACGCTCGACTGGCGTGAGGAGGCGCACCTCCTGAAGCTGCGCTTCCCGACCCGGCTCGACGACCCGACGGCGACGTATGAGATCCCGTTCGGGCACCTCGAGCGCCCGGTCGACGGGGCGGAGGAGCCGGCGCAGTCGTGGGTCGACCTCACGGGCACGGTCGACGGCACGCCCGCCGGCCTCACGGTGATCACGACGAACAAGCACGCCTACGACGTGTCGCCCGGCACCGATCAGAACGGCGGCGAGCCGAGCATCGGCGTCACCGCCGTCCGCAGCCCCGTCTACTCCTGGCACGACCCGCGCCTGCTCGACCCGGAGGGCATCTACAGCTTCCAGGACCAGGGCATCCAGCGTTTCAGCTACGAGCTGGTGCCGCACGCGGGCGACTGGCGCGCGGCCGACCCGGCACGCCGGGCGCTCGTGCTCGGCAACCCGGTGCGGGCGCAGCAGGAGTCGTTCCACGACGGTGCTCTGCCGCCCGTCCACTCGTTCGCCGGCGACGGCGGCGGCCCGGTCATGGTGACGGCGCTCAAGGGCACCGAGGATGCGACGGAGGCTCCCGGCGGTGCCGACGTCGTCGTGCGCGCGGTAGAGACGCGCGGCGAGGGCGGCCGGTCGCGCATCGAGCTGCCGTTGCTCGGTCGGACGATCGAGGAGGACTTCGGTCCGTCGCAGCTGCGCACCTTCGTTGTCCCGGCCGACCCGGCGGAGCCGGTGCGCGAAGTCGACCTCGTCGAGCGCCCGCTGCCGTGAGCACCCGGCCCGACCTCCGGGTCCGGATCGACGGCGCGCCCGCCGACGGGTTCGATCTCCGCGCCGAGTGGAGGGAGGCGGAGCCCGGCTGGTCGGTCCGGCTGACGGTCGCGTACGCGGGCCCGGCACCGGTCGACGCCTCGGTCCTCGTCACGGCCGCCGTGCCCGGCGCAGACGACCCGTGGTGGCTCATCCCCGGCGCCTTCTACGGCGAGAACCGGCCCGCCGAGAACACGCGGGCCTTCCCGCGGTTCGAGGTCGGCGCCTCCGCGCCCGGGCAGCACGCGGTGCTGATCAGTGACGCGTGGGAGTTCCGGGCCGACCGCGCCGCGACGCCCGCGGTGTTCGTGTGGGCCGGTCCCGGCCGCGGCGGCCTGGCTCTCGCCGCCCCCGAGACGACGCCGTTCGGGCTGACCGGCATCGGGCTCGCCCACGACGCCGAGACGGGAGAGGCGACGCTCTCGCTGCGCTTCCCCTACCGCGAGTACCCGGTCACGTACTACGGGGACGCGCAGCCGCGACCGGCCGACACCTCCACGCACCGCTTCACCCCGGGCGAGACGGTGGAGGTGGAGGTGCGGGTCTTCGCGCTCGACGCCGACCGCCACGCGTACGCGCCCGTCCTCCGGGCCCTCCATGCCGAGTCAACGCCGGCCGCACCGCTGGAGCCGTGGATGGACGTCGCCACGGCCGCGGATCTGACGGCCGAGGGCCTCCTGAACTGGCACTACGACCCCGACCCCGGCGTGCTGCTGGAGACGGTCGGCTTCGACCGCGAGGTGAGCGGCCGCGATGGGCTCACCGTCGACCGGCAGGCGATGCACGTCGGCTGGGTGAGCGGCATCCCGTGGGCGTACGCGCTGCTCGCGCACGGGCTGCGAGCGGATCGCCCGGCCGAGGCGGATGCCGCGCGCAGCGTGATCGACTTCATCTGCTCGTCGCTGTCGCCCTCCGGCACGTTCTGGGGCGTCTGGTACCGCGACCACGGGTGGACGCAGAGCTGGACCGAGCTGAAGCGCGGCCTCCACTCCCGCACGCTCGCCGAGGCGACGCTGTTCCTGATCCGGGCGCAGGCGCTGGAGGCGCACCCCGCATGGGAGGCGGCGATCCGCTCGAACCTGTCCGTGGTCGTCGACCGGCAGCGCGACGACGGCAACCTCGGCTCGGTGCACCACGCCGAGACGGGCGAGGTGCTGTCGTGGTCGGGCGCCTCCGGGCTGACCTGGATCGCGGCGCTCGTGGAGGCGGCCGACCGGGACGAGCGGTACCTCCCGGCGGCGCTCGCCGCGGGCCGATACTACGAGTCGTTCGTCGACCGCGAGTTCGTGCACGGCGCCCCCGAGGACGTGGATCTCGCGCCGACCTCCGAAGACGGGTACGCCGCCGTGATGGCGTACGTGGCGCTGCACCGCGCGACCGGCGACGCGCACTGGCTCGACGTGGCCCGGCGCGCGGCCGACTGGATGCTGACGTTCCGGTACACCTACGACGTCGCCTTCCCGGCGCACACGCTGCTCGGCGCGTACGGGTTCCGCACGCGCGGGGCCGACAACGCGTCGCCGTCGAACCAGCACCTCCACGCGTACGGGCTCGTCTGCACGGCCGAGCTGCGGGAGCTCTCGGCGGCGCTCGGCGACCCCTTCTACGCCGAGCGGGCGGACGAGACGCTGGCGTGCTTCCGGCAGTTCATCGCCCGCGAGGACGGCGACTTCAACGCCTACCGCGGCATGGTCAGCGAGCGGTACTACCAGACGGCGTGCTTCCAGCCGAAGGGGATGCTGCTGACGCTCTCGCACGCGTGGAGCGTCGGGGTGACGCTGCTGGCGTGCGAGCAGACGCTCGCGCCCGCCGCGCCCGCCGCGCCCGCGCCCGCCCGCTGAGTCGTGAGGCGTTGCGGCCTGCGGCGTCGAGTCGCGACATGTGCTCACGACTCGGCGCGGGCACCCGCATCCGCTCACCATTCGGCGGAGGGGCTCGACGCCGCGGGCGGGGCCGCCGATAGGATGCAGACGCCCGGATCGACCCGCAAGGAGCCTCCTCGATGACGACCTCGGACCCGAACCCCGCCCCGCAGCAGCCCGCATCGCATCCTGCACCGCAGCCGGGCGGACCGGCCCAGCCGGGCGGACCGGCCCAGCCGGGTGCCGCCGGGCGCCGCCCCCTGCGCTGGAGCGCGAAGGTGTCGCTGTGGCTGTGCGTCGGTATCCTGCTCGCCGCGGGCGTGCTGGGCGCGTGGTCGATCATCGCGGGCGACCAGTCCAACGTGGCGGGGCGCGCGTGGCTCACGCTCCTCCTCGTCGCCGCGTACGGCGGAGCGGTCATCCTCGACACGAGCGTCGCCAACGGGCCCAACCGCTGGTACCTGACCGCGTCGCTCGGGATCAACACGCTGCTGCTCGCGGTCGGCCTCCTGAAGCTGTGGAACGGCTGGCTGCAGCCCGCCGACACCCCCTCGGCGGTGGTCTGGGTGGAGCAGCTGTTCCGGTTCTTCGGCCTGGTCCTGCTGCTGAGGCTCGCGCTGCTGCTGACGCAGGTGTTCGTGCTGCGCTTCGTCACCCGCGCGCGGTCGCGCCGGCTCGTGTGGATCGCGCTGCTCACGCTGGTGCTGCTCTGGCTGACCGTGCTCCTGCTCGCGCTGCCGGCCGCCCTCCCCGAGCCCGAGTGGCCCGACTGGTGGTGGAGGCTCGCCGGCGCCGGCGCGCTGCTGACGGTGGTCGCCGCGGTGGCGCAGCTCGTGATCGCGGCGTTCGAGGCGCGTGAGCGCGGTGCCGCGGCGCGTGCCGGTGCGCCGGGTGCGTGGGGTGGCGGGCAGCCGCCGGCGCAGGTTCCGGGGCAGCAGTGGGGTGCGCCGCAGCAGCAGTGGGGAGCTCAGCAGCAGTGGGGAGCCCAGCAGCAGTTCGCTGTGCAGCCGCAGCCGCAGTGGGATGCGCAGCAGGCGCAGGCGCAGGCGCAGGCGCAATGGGGTTCGCAGCCGCAGCCGGGTGGCCAGCCTCAGCCGGGAGGCCAGCCTCAGCCGGGTGCCGAGCCTCAGCCGCAGGCGGACCAGTGGAGCGCGCAGCAGCAGCCGAATGCGCAGCAGCAGTGGAGCGCGCAGTCGGAGGCGCACGCGCAGCCGCACGCGCAGCCGCAGCCGAACGCGCAGCCCCAGCCGAACGCCCAGCAGCAGCAGTCGAGCGCGCAGCCGCAGCCGCAGGCCGAGCCGCAGCCCCAGCCGCCGCAGCCGCAGTGGGATCCCGCGCGCCAGGCGTGGGTGCAGGCGCACTGGGACCAGGCCCTGCAGCAGTGGATTCAGCTGGTGTGGGACGCGCCCACCCAGCAGTGGATGTACGCGCAGCCGCAGCAGCCGCAGCACCCACAGCCGCAGCCGCCGCAGCAGCAGCCCTGGCAGCCTCCCCTCTCCTGACCCGCCGGGCCGACGCGGCTGACGGTCCGCGGGAGCGGCGCGGCCGACGACACAGATGTCCGCGAGGTCGCGGCCCACGGCCTCCCGCCGGCGAGCCGATCGCCGCAACGGCGACCGCGGCGCGCCGTCAGTCCGTGACGCGTCGCCTCTCCGGCTGAGCGCGCCGAGCCGGGCTGTGCGCGTCCCGTGCGCGGAAGCCCACGGCGCACGCCGCGCACACCGCGGCCGCGCCCAGCGCGAGCGGCAGCGCTCCGCGCCCGGCGACGAGACCGGCGACCGCGACGCCGATCGACGACCCGGCGACCTTCACGCCCGCCACGGTCGCGAAGACCCGCGCCTCCATGCCGGGAGGGGCGAAGTCCGTGCGCGCGGCCAGCGTCGCGGCGAAGAGCACCGACCCGCAGCCGCCCGCGACGGCGAACGCCGCCGGAGCGAGCACCGGCCCGGGCGCCACCGCGAGGAGCGCGAGCGCCGCTGCCGTCGCGAGCGCCCAGCCGCGGGTCAGGCGTTCGGGGTCGCCGCGCAGCGGGCGCAGCACCACGAGCCCGGCGGCGGTGAGTCCGCCCACGCCGTAGGCGGTCACGAGCAGCGCGGCGGCCGCGCGGTCCGTCCCGAGCTGCGCGGCGAGCAGCGGGATGGACGCGAGCGCCGCTGCCGACCCGATCGTCACGATGGTGGTGCGCCGCAGCGGGCCGATCCGCAGGAGGGTCAGGAGGGTGCTGCGGGAGGGGGAGGAGCGCTGCGGTGAACCGGAGCCGTCCGCGGCGCGGAGACCCGGGCCGGGCGTCGGCTGCGGCGCATCGGGTGCCCGCTGTGCGGCGACCGGTACCGCACCACGGGGCGCCGGCAAGGCCAGCACGGGCAGCGCCCCGAGCGCGGGGAGCACCACGACCGCCGCCAGCGTCGCTCCCGGTGTGAGCGCGACCGCCGCGGCCGCGACCAGCGCCGGTCCGACGGCGCCGGCGACGCCGTAGGTGAGCGCATCCATTCCGTGGGCGCGGCGCACCGCCTCCCCCTCTCCACCGAGGAGGGGTGCGAGCCGGCTGCTCAGGCCTCCGGTCACGAGCGGCCCGGCGCAGCCGGCGAGTGCCAGGGCGACCGCGGCGGCGGCGATCGTCAGGGGGAGGACGACCGCGGCCACCACCAGCCACAGCGCGTACCAGGCGAAGGCGGCGGCCAGCAGCGGTCCGGCGCGGCGGCGGCGGTCGATGAGGCGCCCCGCCAGCGCACCGGAGAGGTGCGGGATGGTCAGCGCCGCAGCGAGCAGGCCACCGGCCGCCGGCCCGGCGGCGGCGCTCCCGGCCAGGACGGCCGCGACGACCGCGCCCGCATCCCCGGTCCGCGCCAGCACGGCCGAGGAGGCGTACGTCGTGAGCGCAAGCGTCCGTCCGGTCATCGGCGCCCACCTTGCCCCGCTCCGCGTCACCTGTCAAGATGGTGACGTGAGCTTCGCATTCGTCGCTGGCAATCTCGCCCTCGACTTCGTGGCGACCGTCGCCGAGCGCGAGACGACGGCGGTCGAGCGGATCCCGGCGCCCGGCGACCTCGCGCGGTGGTTCGTCGACGCGGGCGTCGTGGATGAGCCTCCCGCCGTCGATGCGGCCGGTCGCGCGGAGGCCGTGGCGCTGCGCGAAGCCGTGTGGCGGTCGCTGCTCGCCGTGCGGGAGGGCCGGTCGCTCGCCGCAGAGGACCGCCGCCTCGTCAACGACCGGGCGGCCGTCGCACCCCCGGCGCCGCGGATCGCGACGGACGGTTCCGTGCTCGTCCGCGGCGGACTCGACGCCTGCCTCGCCGCGGTGGCGCGCGCGGCGGCCGAGGCCTTGCGTCCGGAGCTGCGCGCCCGCATCAAGTGGTGCGAGGGCGACCGCTGCACGCGCGCGTTCGTCGACTCCTCACGCGCCGGCAACCGCCGCTGGTGCGGGATGGCCGGCTGCGGCGACCGCGCGAAGGCCGCCGCCTACCGCGCCCGCCACCGCGAGCCGCACCGCGCGTAGCGCGCCACCCCGCGCCCGCCCGCGCCCGCATCTCCCGTCCGCCGAGGGGCGTCGTCATGCCGCAATTCCACCCGGATTCCGGCATCGTGACGCCCCTCGCTGGCGGGGCTCGATGGCTGCGAGGGGCGCCCGTCCATCGCTCGGTACCGCCATCGCCGAGGGGCGTCGTTGTGTCGCTATTCCGCGCGGATCGCGGCGTTTTGACGCCCCTCGCGGCCCGCCGGCGCGGCGCAGCGGCGCGCCGCAGGCGAAGCGCCGCGCGGCAGGCCAGCGGCGGCGCGCAGCCCGCCGCCCCTCAGCGCACGCCGACGTAGAAGCGCGACTCGTCGCTGCGGTGCAGCGCGTGGTAGTACTCGAACGGGGTGCCGTCCTCGTCCCAGGCGACCGACTCGATGTCGAGCGCGGGAGTGCCGGCCGGCAGCTCCAGCAGGGCCGCCTCCTCCGCCGAGGGGATGACCGCCTGCAGCCAGCGGTCCGCCCCGGCGGGCGCGATGCCGTAGGTGCGGCGCAGGTGGTCGTAGAGCGAGCGGTTCTCGAGGTGCGCCTTCAGCAGGCCGCTGAAGCGGTCGCGGGGGAGGGTCGTGCGCACCAGCAGCCACGGCGTGCCGTCGACCGTGCGCAGGCGGCGCATGCGGATCACCGGCGTGCCCTCGGGGAGGCGCAGGGCGGCGGCCTCGCGCTCGTCCGCCTTCCCCTCGTCCAGCGACAGCACGCGCGTGATCACGGTGCGGCCGGTTCCGGCGAGGTCCTCGGAGGAGCCTGCGTTCGAGCCGATGAACGAGAGGTCGCGGCGCGGCGGCGACACGAACGACCCCTTGGCGCGGATCTTGTAGATCTGGCCGCGGCGGACCAGCTCGGCCAGCGCCTCCCGCACCACCGTGCGCGACACGCCGTAGCGGTCGATGAGGTCGTTCTCGGAGGGGAGGGCCTGGTCGGGGGCGAGGGAGCCGGTCTCGATCGCGTCGCGGAGCACGGCGACCAGCTGCTGCCAGAGGGGCTCCTTGGAGTCCCGGTCCAGCCGCGCATCGCTCAGTGCGTGTGCGGGCATCGCTTCCCCCTTCGTCGGCTCCGTCGCCGGTTCGCCCTGGCTTGACACTCCGCCAGGCTACTGTCTACAGTCTTGTCACTACAAGCTTGTCATGATGAGTTGAACACGACAAGTTGATGTAGGACAACCGAACCAGAGCTAGCAATCGCAGAGAAGCGAACCCCCCTGGAGGCAGAACAATGTCGTTTGGATCCTGGCGCCGCATCGGCGTCGTCGCCGCCGTCGCGGCGGCCCTCACCCTGACCGGCTGCTCGGCCGGCGCGGCCGGAAGCGGCGATGGAGGCTCGGGCAAGACCGAGGGCATCTCCGTCGCGCTGAGCAACGGCTTCGTCAACGGCTGGCGGCTCACCCTGATCGACAAGTTCCAGCAGGAGGCCGAGAAGCTGAAGAAGGACGGCGTCGTGTCGAAGTACACGACCGTCAACGCGCCCGGCGAGAACAGTGCGACCGAGCAGGCGTCGCAGATCCGCAGCCTGGTGCTGCAGAAGCCGGACATGCTGGTCGTGATCCCGGCCTCCTCCACCGCGCTCGTCCCCGCCGTCGAGGAGGCCTGCAGCGCCGGCATCACCGTGCTCGTGCTCGACGCCGACATGAAGGCGGACTGCGCCCACATCGTCCGCAACGACTACGCCAAGTGGGGCGAGGTCTCGCTGGTCCCCGCGCTGAAGGCGATCGACGGCAAGGGCGACATCATCATCAACCGCGGCGTCATCGGCTCGCAGCCCGAGGAGGAGTTCAACAAGCGGCAGCATGAGATCCTCAAGGACTACCCGGACGTCAAGGTCGCGGCCGAGGTCAACGGCTACTGCGACGGCTCCACCGCCCAGAAGGAGATCGTCTCGGTGCTCGGGTCGCTGCCGCCCATCGCGGCCGTGCCCGGCTGCATCGGCGGCATGGGCGTCGTCCAGGCGTTCGAGTCGGCCGGCCGGCCCGACCCGGTGGTCGTCTTCGACACCGACGGCAAGTCGCTGAAGTTCTGGAAGGACAGCGGCATCAGCAACGGCTCGTTCGCGGCGCTGACCGACCCGGGCCAGGGCGTCGCCGCCCTCTACGTCGGCCTCGACCTGCTCGCGGGCAAGAAGGTCCCGTCGACGGTCGTGCTCCCGCTGCTGGAGATCGGCCAGGACGACCTCGACTACTGGGCCGGCACGCTCTCGGCCGACGAGTACGCCGCGTACCCGTGGGACGAGAAGAGCGTCGCCGCTGCCATCGACGCCGTCGCCGCCGGGAAGGACGCCGAGGCCCCCGCGCTCAAGTAGCGCGGCCGCCCGGCGAGTTCGAGGAGGAGCCATGCCCACGACGATGAATCCGACCACCACGAGCGCGGGAGCGCGCGCGGCCGACGCCGCCGCCCCCGCGACCACGCCCGGCGCCGAGGCGCCCAGCGCGACGGCGACCATCGCCGCGCGCGGCGTGACCAAGCGCTACGGGAGCACCCGCGCGCTGACCGGTGTCGACCTGCACGTCGAGCGCGGCGAGATCCTCGGGCTCGTCGGTCACAACGGCGCCGGCAAGAGCACGCTGATGCGCATCCTGGCCGGTCGCGAGCAGCCCGACACGGGCGAGGTGACCGCTCGGGATGCCGCGGCCGGCTCCGCGTGGGACGCCCGCGCGGCCGCGGCCGCCGGCGTCCGCATGGTGTACCAGGAGCTGGCGCTCTGCGCCGACCTGACCGTCGCCGAGAACGCGTACCTCTCCGACCGCCGCGGCTCGGCCCCCTTCGGGTGGATGGGCCGTGCCGAGCGGCGGATCGGGCAGGTGCTGGACACCGTCTTCCCCGGGCACGGGATCGCGGTGGTCCGCCGCGTGGGCGAGCTCACCCTGGCGCAGCGCCAGATGGTCGAGATCGCCCGCGCCCTCTGCACCGAGCGGCTCGGCCTGCTCATCCTCGACGAGCCGACCGAGTCGCTCGGGGTGGACGCCGCCGGCCAGCTGTACGCGCACCTCCACCGGCTGACCGCCGACGGCGTGAGCGTGCTGCTCATCTCGCACCGCATGGCCGAGGTGATCGCGCACAGCGACCGCGTCGCCGTCATGCGCGACGGAGCCGTCGCCGGCGTCTTCACCGGTGCCGACGAGCGCACCCTGCTGCACGCGATGGGCGGCGAGGTGCACGCTGCAGCCGAGGTGGAGGCCGCGGCCGACGCCCGTGAGGCGGGGGAGGTCGTGGCGGCGATCCGCGGCGACGGCATCCCGTTCACCGTGCGGTCGGGCGAGATCGTCGGACTCGCCGGTCTCGCGGGCCAGGGCCAGGAGCGGATGCTGACCCGCCTGTGGTCCGCCGGCGCGCTGACGCGCGGGGTGAGCGCACCGCGCCGCCGCGCGTACGTGCCAGGCGACCGGCAGACCTCCGGCATCCTGCCGCTCTGGAGCGTCGCCCAGAACCTGACGGTCGCCGCCCTGCGCGGCATCAGCACCGCCGGTGTCGTCAACGGCCGCGCCAAGCGCGAGCTGGCCGCCCGCTGGATCGACGCGTTGCGCATCCGCGGCGCCGCCGGCACCCCGATCACCGCGCTGAGCGGCGGCAACCAGCAGAAGGTGCTGGTCGCCCGCGCCTTCGCCACCGACGCCTCCCTGGTGCTGCTCGACGATCCGTTCCGCGGGGTCGACGTCGCCACCAAGAACGAGCTCTACACCCTGATGAAGGCGGAGGCCGCGGCCGGCCGCGCCATCGTCTGGTACTCCACCGAGAACGCCGAGATGGCGCACTGCGACCGCGTCTACGTGCTCCGCGCCGGCCGCATCGTCTCGGAGCTCGCCGGCGACAGCAACACCGAGGAGCGGATCATCGCCGACTCGTTCGAGGAAGGGACCGCCCGATGACCACCGCCACCTCCGCCGCGCCGAACCAGGCGGCCACGCGCTCCGGCGCCGGCTCCGGCCGGCCGGCCGCCGCCGTCCGGCTGCGCGCCGGCCTCGCGCACGGTTCGCCCGCCCTGCTCTCGCTCGTCGCCCTGGTGGTGATCGTGGCGCTGGCCGCGGCCATCCAGCCGGGCATCCTCTCGGTCACCGGCCTCAGCCTGATGCTGATGTCGGCCGTGCCGCTCGTCTTCGCCGCGCAGGCGCAGATGATCATCATGTCGGTCGGCGACATCGACCTCGGCATCGGCAACCTCGTCGGCCTGGTCACCGTGATCGCGGCGACCGTGCTGGCGACGAACCCGCTGCTCGGCCTCCTGATGCTGGCCGCCGTGCTCGTCGTCTACGCGCTCCTCGGCCTCATCGTGCAGAAGCGCGGCGTCCCCTCCATCATCGTCACGCTCGGGATGTCGTTCGTCTGGCTCGGCGTCGGTCTCCAGCTGCTGCCGACGCCGGGAGGCGCGACCCCCGCCTGGCTGACCGCCATCGGCTCCTGGCGCAGCGACATCGTCCCGCCGCCGCTGGTCTTCATCGCCCTCGCCGCGCTCGTCGGCTGGTGGCTCGCCCGCCGCAGCCGGATCGGCGCCCGGATGCGCGCCCTCGGCTCCAGCGCCGCCACCCTCGACAAGGCGGGCTGGTCGCTGACCCGCACCCGCGTCGCCGCGTACGTGCTCGCCGCCGTGCTCATCCTCGTCTCCGGCCTGCTCCTCGCGGCGCAGACCAGGTCGGGCGACATCAACTCGGCGAGCAACTTCACCCTCACCACCATCGCCGCGGTCATCCTCGGCGGCGGCACCTTCTCCGGCGGCCGCGCGCTCCCCATCGGGACCACGCTCGGCGCCGTCACCCTCGGCCTGATCTCCGTGCTGCTCAGCCTGGTCGCCCTCCCGTCGAGCATGCAGGCGGGCGCGCAGGGCGTGATCGTGCTCGCGGTGCTGGCCGGCCGCATCGTCACCGAGAGGTTCAGCCGATGACCACCTCCACCTCCGCTCCCGTGCAGACCCCGCCCACGCTGTCGACGCCCGTCGTCGAGCCGCGGTCGCGGTTCCGC
The DNA here is from genome assembly GCF_056755495.1 of Leifsonia sp. KNZ12-8B. Classification (NCBI taxonomy): domain Bacteria; kingdom Bacillati; phylum Actinomycetota; class Actinomycetes; order Micrococcales; family Microbacteriaceae; genus Leifsonia; species Leifsonia sp. KNZ12-8B. The sequence continues at coordinate 9,116 of NZ_JBPGXM010000058.1, read as the reverse complement.
TGGCCCGCCTGGGGCTGGTCGCTGATCGGCGTGCTCGCCGTCTGGCTGTGCATCGTCGCGGTGCGGCCGGCCGCGCCGTTCGACCCGTTGGCGCAGGCGCTGTCGCTCGCGCCGTTCCTCGTGCTCGTCGCGCTCGGCCAGATGCTTGTCATCACGCTCGGCCCCGGCAACATCGACGTCTCGGTCGGCACCGTCGTCTCGATGGCGTCGTACGTCTCGGTCGGCGTCGGGGCCGCCGCCGGCCCGGTGGTCGGCATCGCCGCCGCGGTCGGCGCGGGACTCGGGGCCGGGCTGATCAGCGTGATCGCGATCCTCGTGCTGCGCGTGCCGCCCATCATCGCGACCCTCGCCACCAGCCTGATCGTGCAGTCGACCACCCTGCTGCTGGCCGATGCCAACCGCGCCTCCGCGGATGCTGGGCTGCGCGCCTTCGTCAACGCCAAGGTGCTCGGCATCCCGGTCATGGCGCTGCTGGTCGTCGTGGTCACCGTGGTCGTGGCGCTCGTGCTCGCCCGCACCCGGTTCGGGCTGTCGGTGCTCGCCGTCGGGCAGAGCCCGCGCGCCGCCGAGCGCGCCGGCATCCGCGTGTGGCGCGTCACCGCGATCACCTACCTCGTGAGCGGCGGCCTCGCCGGGCTCACGGGCGGGCTGCTCGCGGCCTTCATCTCGCCGAGCACCGTGCTCGGCACCTCCTACATGCTCGACTCCGTCGCCGTGGTGGTGATCGGCGGGACGCTCATCTCGGGCGGCCGCGCGGTTCCCGTCGGCGCGTGGACCGGCGCGCTGTTCTTCGTGCTGCTGTCGGGCCTGCTCAACCTCGTCGGCTGGAGCGTCGGCGCCCAGAACATCCTCAAGGGCGTCCTCGTGGTCGCGGTCGTGGTGGTCTCGACCGCCGCGACCGGCACCGGCCGGTCCGCGCTCGCGCGGCTGCGCGACTCCCTGTCCATCACGAAGAAGGAGAACACCCATGGCTGACCTCGACGACCTCCGCGAAGGCACCGACTTCGGGGGCGCCGTCGCCCGGGCGGGCGACTTCCCGCTCAAGGGCCTCGCCGGACAGGACTGGGGGATGCGCGCGCGCCTCTCGCGCGTCTTCGACCCCGCCGACGGCAAGACGGTCATGCTCGCCTTCGACCACGGCTACTTCCAGGGCCCGACCTCCGGGCTGGAGCGGCTCGACCGCTCGATCGTCCCGCTGGTGCCGCAGGCCGACGCCCTGATGTGCACCCGCGGCGCGCTGCGCACCACGATCCCGGCCACCTCGGGCAAGGGCGTCGTGCTGCGTGCCAGCGGCGGCCCGAGCGTGCTCGGCGACCTGAGCCAGGAGGACCTGGCCGTCAGCATCGACGACGCCGTCCGCCTCGACGCGGCCGCCCTCGCCGTGCAGGTCTTCGTCGGCGCCGAGAACGAGTCGCGCTCGGTCAAGAACCTCACCACGCTCGTCGACCAGGGCCAGTCCGCCGGCATCCCCGTGCTCGCCGTGACCGCGGTCGGCCGCGACATGGTCCGCGACGCGCGCTACTTCCGCCTCGCGACCCGCATCACCGCCGAGCTCGGCGCCGCCTTCGTCAAGACGTACTACGTCGAGGAGGGCTTCGAGACCGTCACCAGCGCCTGCCCGGTGCCGATCATCATCGCGGGCGGCAAGAAGGTGGAGGAGCAGGAGGCGCTCCGCGTCGCGTACCGCGCGATCCAGGAGGGCGCCGCCGGCGTCGACATGGGCCGCAACGTCTTCCAGTCCGAGCACCCCGCCGCCATGCTCGCGGCCGTGCGCGGGGTCGTCCACGACGGGCTCACCGCCGAGGACGCCTTCGACCTCTACCGGCAGCTGTCCCTCGAGTCGGCCGGGCTCGAGTCGGCCGGGGCGCTGGCGCGCTGACATGCCGGCGCTCACCACCTACACGCCGGAGATCCCGGCGGTCGACGTCGCGGTCATCGGCGCGGGCATCAACGGCCTGGCCGTGGCGCGGGAGGCCGCAGCACGCGGCCTCTCGGTCGCCCTGTTCGACCAGGACGACCTCGCCGCCCGCACGTCCGCGATCTCGACCAGGCTCATCCACGGCGGCCTCAAGTACCTGGAGCGGCTGGAGCTGCACCTCGTTTACGAGTCGATCCGCGAGCGCAACATCCTGCTCGCGAAGGCCCCGCACCTGGTCCACCACTACCCGATGCTCATCCCGTTCTCGAAGGCCCAGAGCCGGCCGGGCTGGCTCCTGGCGTGCGGCCTGATGCTGCACGACGTGCTCTCGATCGGCAAGCCGCTCCCGCTCAACCGCGTGGTGTTCCGCAAGCGGCTGAAGCGCGACTGGCCGGCCCTCGCCGACGCCGGGCTGCGCTGGGGCGGGCTCTTCCACGACGCGAACGTGCCGGTGACCGAGCGTCTGGCCGTCGAGCTGGCCGTGGATGCGCAGCGGCACGGCGCCATCATCTCCACCCACTCGCCGGTGGAGGCGCTGGTCCGCGCGAGCGATCGCATCACAGGTCTGCGCTACCGCGATCGCGTCACCGGAGAGACGAAGACCGTGCCCGCGCGGGTCGTCGTCAACGCCGCAGGGCCGTGGGTCGACCGGGTGCTCGACCTCGCCGGGGCGCACGACCGCCGCATGGGGCCGACGAAGGGCAGCCACCTGGTCGTCGACGCCTTCCCGGGTGCGCCGGACACCTGCATCTTCTTCGAGTCGCCCGACGACACCCGGCCGATGTTCGTGCTCCCCTGGGAGGGCAAGTACATGATCGGCACCACGGACCTCCCGTACGACGGCTCGATCGACGACATCGTGATCGACGAGGACGAGACGGCGTATCTGCTGAAGGCGGTCAACGAGCTGATCCCGCAGGCCCGCCTCACCCCGGAGGACGTGCTCTGGTCGTACTCGGGCGTGCGCCCGCTGCCCTATGTCGGCGAGCTGGACGACCCCTCGAAGGTCAGCCGCGACCACGAGATCGTGGTGCACGGCGGCCAGGAGTCGGGCCTCGTGACCATCATCGGCGGCAAGTGGACCACGCATCGCGCGCTCGGCGAGCTCGTCGCGCGGAGGATCGAGCGCGAGCTCGGCCGCCGCCCCGGCCCGTCGCCGACCCGCGCCGCCCGCCTCCCCGGGGCCCCGGACGGCGACTGGACCGAGTACCGCGCCCGCGCGGTCGAGCGCAGCGCCCTGCCGCCGCGCACCGCCGCCCGCCTGGTCGACACCTACGGCGTCGCCGCGACCGCGATCGAACGGCTCGCCGTCGAGACGCCAGCCCTCGCCGAGGTGGTCGACCCCGACACGGGCGCCATCGCCGCCGAGGCGGTGTACGCGGTGCGGGAGGAGGGCGCCCTGACCCTCGAGGACGTCGTGCTGCGCCGCATGGCCGTCGCCCTCAACCGCGACGTCGGCCTGGCCGCCGCGCCCGCGATCGCCGCCGTGCTGGTGGCGCATGCGGGCTGGAGCGAAGACCGCGCCGAGGCCGAGCTTGACCGGTACCGCGCCGCGATGCGACGCTTCAAGCCGCGCGCTCTGGACGGCGAGCGCGAGGCCGGGACCATGCGAGGAAGCACGGAATGAAGCACTGCCTGATCGGGATCGACGTCGGCCTCACCGCCGCGAAGGCCGCCGCCTTCGACGAGAACGGCGCCGAGCTGCGCACGGTCTCGGCGGCGAACCCGCGCGTCGCGGTCGCCGCCGACCGGCAGGAGATCGACATGGCCGCGCTGTGGGAGGTCGTCTCGGGCGTGCTCGCCGACCTCACCGCGTGGCTCGCGGCCGAGGGCTGGACCGTGCGCGGCATCGGTGCGACCGGACACGGCAACGGCCTGTACCTCGTCGACGAGCAGCTGCGGCCGGTGCGGCCGGCCTTCGCCTCCACCGACAGCCGCAGCGAGCGGATCGTCGCAGGGCTCGACCCCTACGATGTCGAGCGCGTGCGGCTGGTCACCGGCTCCGTCCCGTGGGCGGGCCAGCCGGGCGTGCTGCTGCGCTGGCTGCTCGACGAGGAGCCCGAGACGCTGGAGCGCTCGCGCTGGGCGCTCAGCTGCAAGGACTGGGTCACCGCGTGCCTGACCGGCCGACCGAGCGCCGACTACTCCGACGCCTCCGCGTGCGGACTGGTGAACCTGGCCGAGCGCGCCTACGAGCCGGCCGTCTTCGACCTGCTGGGGCTGCCGCGCGAGCTGATGCGGCTGCAGCCTCCCCTCTCCCGCTCGGACGAGGTCGTCGGAACGGTGACCGCCGCGGCCGCCGCGCTCACAGGACTCCCCGAGGGCACCCCGGTCGTCGCCGGCTGCATGGACTGCATCGCCAGCCCGATCGGCGCCGGCGCCACCGCGCCGAGCGACGTCACCGTCATCGTCGGCACCTGGGCGATCAACTCGGTCGTCGTCCCCGCCGACTCCGAGCCGCCGCGCGTGACGCTCAACGCCCTCCTGCCCGACCCGCGCTACATGCTGGCGCAGGAGGTCGCGCCCACCTCGGCCGCGAGCGTCGAGTGGTTCTCGACCCTGATGTCGACCGTCGCCTCCGACGCCGTGAGCCCGCGCGACCTGCTGCACGCGGCCTCCACCGTCCCGGCGGGTGCCGACGGCCTGCTCTTCCTCCCGTTCGTGCACGGCGCGCCCGAGCACCTCGGCGCCTCCGGCACGCTCCTCGGCGTGAAGGACAAGCACGGCTACCGCGAGATCGCGCGTGCCGTCGCCGAGGGCATCACGCAGTACCACCGCGTGCAGCTCGACAAGGTGCGCGTGAGCGGCGCGTCCGTTTCCACCGAACCGTGGACCCTCGCCGGCGGCGGGGCGAAGAACCCGGTGTGGGCGCAGATGTTCGCCGACATCATCGGGCACCCGGTGCGCCGCCAGCTCGGCACCGAGCTGGGAGCGCGCGGCGTGGCCTCGCTCGCCGCCGCGGGCGTTGGCGTCGACACCGCGTGCTGGCGCGTCGACCCCGACCCGGCGCTCGTCGTGTCGCCGGGCGAGGACCGCGCGGTGTACTGCGCGCAGGCCGAGCGGTTCGACCGCACGCTCGCCGCGATGAGCACGGTGTGGACGGAGCTGGCCCGATGAGCGCCGGCACCGCGCCCAGCGCCACCTCTTCCGGCACCGGCCTCTCCCTCGGACCGGAGGTGGAGGCCGCGCTCGCCGAGATCACGCGCGTCTCCCGTGCCCTCGGCGGCGACCCGGCCCTCGTCCTGCACGGCGGTGGCAACACCTCCATCAAGGCGGTCGGCCGCGACGTCACCGGCGACGACGTCGAGCTCGTGCTCGTCAAGGGCAGCGGCTGGGACCTCGGGTCGATCGAGCCGGCTGGCTTCGCGCCGCTGCGCCGTTCGCGGCTGCGGGAGCTGCTGCGCCTCCCCGAGCTGAGCGACGGTCGCATGGTCAACGAGGTGCGCCAGGCGTCGCTCGACGCCTCCGCACCCACCGCCTCCATCGAGGCCCTGCTGCACGCGCACCTGCCTGCACGGGTCGTGCTGCACTCGCATTCGGATGCCATCGTGGCGCTGACCGACCAGCCCGACCGTGTCCAGCGCGCCGCGGAGGTGCTCGGTGCGGGCGTGCACGTGCTTCCGTACGTGATGCCGGGCTTCCCGCTCGCCCGGGCCGTCGCCGACGCTCCGCTGGACGGGGTGGATGCGCTGGTCCTCGCCAATCACGGCCTCTTCACGTTCGCCGACGACGCCGACGAGGCGCTGCGCCGGCACCTCGAGCTCGTGGAGCGCGCGTCCGCGTCGTTCGGCTCGCCGACCTGGGGATCGGCCGGGGCCGACATCGGCCGCGCGGGATCGCCCGAGGAGCTCGCCACGCTGCGCCGCGACGTCTCGGCCGCCGCGGGTCGCCCGTTGGTGGTGCGCCAGTCGGCGTCGTCGCGAGCGCTCGCGTACGCGCGGCGCCCCGACCTCGCCGCCGTGACGACGCGGGGAACCGCGACGCCCGAGCACGTCATCCGGACCAAGCGCGCGCCCCTGATCGGGCGCGACGTCCCGGCGTACGCCGCCGCCTACGCCGCCTATGTCGAGGCGCACCGCGACCGCATCCCGGGTGCCATCGAGCCGATCGACCCGGCGCCGCGGGTCATCCTCGATCCGGCGTTCGGCCTCCTGACCGCCGGCGTCTCGCGCTCGGCCGCCGACGCGGTGCACGACATCGCCCTGCACACCATGGACATCGTGGAGGCCGCCGACCGCCAGACGGGCTACCGCTCGCTCGACGAGGCGCTCACCTTCGACATCGAGTACTGGGAGCTGGAGCAGGCCCGCCTGCGCTCCGGCGCCTCCGGCCGGCCGCTGGACGGCGAGGTTGCGCTGGTCACCGGCGCGGCCTCCGGGATCGGCCGCGCCACGGCTGCCGCGCTGCTGGCGCAGGGCGCGTCGGTCGTCGGCGTCGATCTCAGCCCCGCGGTGGAGTCGGCGTTCGCGGGTGCCGCGTGGCACGGCGTCGTCGGCGACGTGTCGGACGCGGCCGTACTCGACCGGGCGCTGGAGGCCGCGGCGCGCGAGTTCGGCGGCCTCGACATCCTCGTGGTCGCCGCCGGGATCTTCCCCGCGAGCGAGCCGCTCGCCGCCTTCGCGGACGCGGTCTGGGAGCGCTCGCTGCGCGTCAACACGACCGCGGTGGCGCGAGCGCTGCGGGCCGCGCATCCGCTGCTCGCGCTCTCGCCGCGCGGCGGCCGGGTGGTGCTGGTCTCGACCAAGAACGTCGCGGCGCCCGGCCCCGGGGCTGCGGCGTACTCGGCGAGCAAGACGGCCGCGGCCCAGCTCGCCCGCGTGGCGGCGCTGGAGTGGGCGGCCGACGGCATCCGCGTCAACCAGGTGGAGCCGGACGCGGTCTTCGACACCGCCATCTGGACCCCGGAGCTGCTCGCCGAGCGCGCGGCCCGCTACGGCCTGACCGTCGAGGAGTACCGCACCCGCAACCTCCTCGGCGTGGAGGTCACGAGTGCCCTGGTCGCAGACGCCGTCCTCGCCTTCGCCGCGGGCCTCCCCGCGACGACGGGCGCCCACCTCTCGGTCGACGGAGGCAACGACCGGGTGGTGTAGGCGCAGGCGCCCGCGCCGCCCGCGCCGCCTGCGCCGCCGTGCCGCCCGCCACCCCTCGCGCGCCGAGTCGTGACCTCATGTCACCACTCGCGCCGAGTCGTGACATCGGTCACCACTCGCGCCTGCGCCCGCTCGGCGCCGCGCCCGCTACCTCTGCGCGCCGCCCGCTACGCCTGCACGCCGGCGACGCCCTACACCGCCCGCGCCCCCGCCAGCGCCACCCGGATGAGGATGCGCGCGGCCGCACGCGCGTCCGCCGCGGCGTCCGGCGTCCCCGCGATCGCCGCCGTCGTCTGCGCGCCCTCCGCGAGGATGGCCAGCTGGGGGGCCAGCGTCGGCGCGGCGCCCGCCTCCCGCGCCAGCTCGGCCACGAACCGCTGGAACGACTCCTTGTGCGTGCGCGCCGCCTCCGCCACCCGCGGGTCGGCCGCGCCCAGCTCGCCGAACGCGTTGATGAAGCCGCAGCCGCGGAAGGTGTCGTCCACGAACCAGTCGGCCAGGTAGTCGTAGATCGCCAGCAGGCGCTCCTCGGCGCCCTCGGTCGTCGCGACGCGCGCGCCGACCCCGTCCGTCCAGAGGCGGTGGCGCTTGTCCAGCACCGCGAGGATCAGCTCGTCCTTGGACGGGAACTCGCGGTACAGCCGGCGCAGCGAGACGCCCGCGCTGTCGCGGATCTCGTCCATCCCGACCGCGTGGAAACCCTTCGCGTAGTAGAGCGCGTCCGCCGCATCGACGATGCGCCGGCGCACCTCTTCGTCTGCCATGCCTCGATTGTACTTGACGGAGAACGATGGTTCTCATATAGTCGTCAGCAGCAGCGAGAACGAGCGTTCTCACTCCTGGAACGAGAGGAAACCGTCATGGCCTACATCACCGTCGGCACCGAGAACAGCACCCCCGTCGAGCTCTTCTACGAGGACCACGGCTCCGGCCAGCCCGTCGTGCTCATCCACGGCTTCCCGCTCGACGGCCACTCGTGGGAGAAGCAGACCGCCGCGCTGCTCGACGCCGGCTACCGCGTCATCACCTACGACCGCCGCGGCTTCGGCCGCTCGAGCCAGGTGACAGAGGGCTACGACTATGACACCTTCGCCGACGACCTGAAGGTCGTGCTCGACACGCTCGACCTCCGCGACGCCGTCCTGGTCGGCTTCTCGATGGGCACCGGCGAGGTGGGCCGCTACCTGGCCCGTCACGGCTCCGAGCGGGTGGCGAAGGCCGCGTTCCTCGCCTCCCTCGAGCCGTACCTCCTCAAGACCGACGACAACCCCGAGGGCGCCGCGCCGCTGGAGTTCTTCGAGGGCATCGTGGAGGCGGTGAAGGCCGACCGCTACGCCTACTTCACGCAGTTCTACAACGACTTCTACAACCTCGACGAGAACCTCGGCAGCCGTATCAGCGAGGAGGCCGTGCGCAACTCGTGGAACGTCGCCGCCACCTCCGGCGCCTACGCCTCGGCCGCCGCGCCGCTGACCTGGTTCACCGACTTCCGCGCCGACATCGCGAAGATCGACGTGCCGACCCTCATCCTGCACGGCACCGCAGACCGCATCCTCCCGATCGACGCCACCGGCCGCCGCTTCGCGAAGGCGCTCCCGCAGGCCACCTACGTCGAGGTGGAGGGTGCGCCGCACGGCCTGCTCTGGACGCACGCCGCCGAGGTCACCGAGGCCCTGCTCGGCTTCCTCGCGGCGGAGGAGGCCGTCGCCGCCTGACGCCGAGTCGAGAGCCGATGCGGGAGACCCCGCCGAGAAGCGACACCATGTCACGACTCGGCGGGGTTCTCCCGTCTCAGCGTCCGGCGGTCCCGCTGGCGGCGCGCGTGCACCGGCAGCGCCAGCCGCGTGCCGAACGCCGCGACGGCCTCTGGCGGCCCCGCCCCGGCGGCTGGCGCGAGCCGGTAGTGCGGCGTCCCGTGAACGCCTGCCCATCGAGTTGGCGCAACACGCCGCGTCCGCCCCGCCCCAGGCGGCGTGTCGCGCCAGCGCGCCGCCGCGCCCATCGAGTTGGCGCAACACGCCGCGTCCGCGCCGCCCCAGACGGCGTGTCGCGCCAACGCGCCGCCGCGCCGCCCCACACGGCGTGTCGCCTGTCTCTTATACACATCT
>NZ_JBPGXM010000057.1:0-22417 GCF_056755495.1 Leifsonia sp. KNZ12-8B | reverse complement strand
GGCGGGGGGGGCGGCGGGGGGGCTCTGCGGCCGTCTACCCCCTGGGCCCCTATCCCCCCCCTCGCCCCCCGCGCCCCGCGTTCGCGGGGCCCCGCCCCCCCGCGGGGGGCAACGCCGCCGAGCGGGTGCGCGACCGTGCCGTTGCCGGAGTAGCGGTCGCAGATCCACAGCTCGCCGGCCTCCACGCCGAACTCGAGGTGGGTCTTCGACACGCTGCGCGCGGGATCGGAGATGGCGACGAGCTGGTCGACCCGCTCCCCCGGCTGCGTGATCGGCCGGCGGCCGACGAGACCGGAGCCGACGACCTCCACGGACTCGCCGGTCGAGAAGCTCAGCGTGAACGGGCGCGCGGGCGGCGCGGGAGGGGCGGCCTCCAGCGGGAGGACGATGGCCTCGGTCGGCGGAAGGCCGTCCTCGTCGAGGTCGTCGACCGCCGGGAACCGGCCCGCGACGGCGGGCGGCGGCGGCAGCTCGTCGACCGAGGGCAGGCGCTCCGAGATGATCGAGGTGTCGGAGGGGCGGGGGTCGGCGATCTCGGGCGGACGCACCCGGGAGGCCGTGACCGAGCTCCCGCAGTTGCCGCAGAACAGGGTGCCTTCCGCCAGCTCAGCGCCGCACACCCGACAGTTCATCGCCTGACCTTCCTCTCCCGTGTTCCTCCACGGTAACCGAGCGAACGCAGGGAGACGGCAGCGAGCAGCCGCTTCCACCGCGTGTCGCGCTTCGCGAGCTGCCCGCGGAGGTCGTCGACCGCCTTCCAGACCGTGTCCGCCTCCTCCGGGGTCGGCGCGGCCGGGCTGAAGACGGCGCGGTCGGCGACCTTGGCGAGGGCGGAGGCGCGGGCGCCTCCGATGGTCTGTGCGAACTCCAGCCGCGTGGCGGAGGGCGGAGGGTCGTAGCCGTGATCGACGGCCGCATCCGCGAACTCGCGCCAGCCGCCCACGATGCGCTCGGCGGCCGTGCGGGCGGAGCGGCGCAGCGCCCTGCGCCTCCACTTGGCCGCGATGACGGCGAGGAACGGCGAGACCAGCACGCCGAGCACCAGCACCACCCAGCCGACGGCGGTGAGGATGCCGAGCAGCGTCTCGAGCGCCGGGTCCGGCGGCTTCTGGTCGGCGCTGTCGACCTGCGACTGCGGCGGCTCGTCCTTGCGCTGCGGGTTCTCGTCGACCGGGGGCTGCACGTTGGTCTGCGGGCGGGAGATCTGCGTCGGCTGCTCCGGCTGCTTCGGCGGGACGGGCCGCTGGGGCGGCGTCGGGTCGACGGTGACCCAGCCCGTGCTCGTCTGCACCTCGATCCAGGCCGAGATGTCGGAGCCGACGAAGGTTACGGGTCCGTTGGCGGCGACATCGCCCGGTGCGACGAACCCGACGACGACCCGGGCGGGGAACCCGAGCTGCCGGGCCATGAGTGCGGCGGTCACCGCGTACTGCTCCTGGTCCCCCAGCATCGGCACATCGGTGAGCAGCTCGGTGATCCGGTCGGCGCCGTGGCCGGAGCGGCTGGCGGGCTCGTCGGGGCCGACGCCGTGGCTGAGGTAGCCGTCGGCGGCGAGGCCCTTCAGCGCGGCTGCCAGCCGCGCGCCGGCGCCGGTGACGCCCGCGGTGTACTTCTGCAGCGTCGACTGCAGCTCGTCGGGCACGACCGACGGCCGAGGGACCGCGGCGGAGCCCGGCTGCACGCGCTCCAGCTGCGAGGCGGTCAGCTGCGGCTTGACGACCGAGTCCGCGGTGTACGTGTCGCCGTCGGAGAGGCTCGTGGTGACGGCCCCGGTGCCGGTGACGTCGTTGTACGAGAAGGCGTCGTCGAGCGACGCGCCGTCCGGGCCGAGGAAGGACAGCTGCTCCAGCTGCCCTGACCCGGGCACCCACGGCCCGCGGTAGCCGCGGATCGTGACGGTCAGCTCCGCCTGCGTCCCGCGCACGCCGGACTGGTCCAGGCGGTACGGCAGCCGGGTGAACGAGCCGGAGGCGCTCGTGACGTCGCCGCTGCCGACCGAGTACGTGACGCCGTCGTAGGTGTCCAGCGTCGCGATGCGCAGCCTCCTGTCGCCGGTCAGGCCCGTCACGCTCAGCATCGGCTGGTCGGCGCGCGGCTCCTGCAGGTAGGCGCGGAACCCGCTCAGCGGGCTGGGGTGCTCGCGGGGGTCGAAGGGCTGCTCGACGGCCGTCCGGACCACCTGCCGGTCGCCGGAGGGAGGCGCGAGGGCGGCCGCAGCGATCCCGACCGCGCCGGCGCCGAGCATCATGACGGCGGCGCCGACCGCGGTGAGCAGCACGGTCGAGCGGCGCTCGCGCCGCGTCTCCACCCGCAGGCCGCTCTGCTCGCGGAGGGTGCGGATGGCCGCGTTGCGCCGCCGCAGCCGCAGCCGGATGAGCCAGATCAGCAGCACAGCGCCGAGCGCCAGGACCAGCGGGACCGGGACGGGCGCGACGGCCGAGCCGAACAGCACGCCGGCCACGAGCAGCACGACCGGGACGATCGCGGCGAGCTCTGGCCGGGAGGACCGCACGGCGGTCGAGACGGCGACGACGGCCGCCAGCAGCGTCAGCACGAAGGCCGGCACGAGCAGGGCCTGGTACGACCCGACCGGGACGGTGATCGTGACCAGCTGCTTCCAGCTCAGCCAGGTCGCCTGCACGAGCGTGACGAATCCGTCCGCGGTGGGCAGGAGGCCGCCCGCCGTGGCCGCGGTCGGCACGGCCAGCTGCACCCCCGTCGCGAGGTACCCGACCGCGATCAGCCCGGCGACGACGATGCTCGGCCAGCGGAACAGCGCCGCGACCACCGCGATGGCCCCGCCGAGGACGAGCGCCCCCGCCAGCATGACGACGAACGCGGGCGACTGGTAGATCGGCCAGAACGACCAGGCCGCGAGCCCGACGGCCACGAGGGCGAAGCCGACGTCGACCGCCGCGCCGCGCAGGCGCGCGAGCCCGGTCATGTCGCGAGCCGTTTCGCCAGGCTGCGCTGGAGGTCCTCCAGGTAGCCGATGGTGAGCACGCTGAGGTCGGCGACCCGGCGCAGCGACGGCGCGGCGCCCTCGTCGCAGACGATCGCCACCACATCGACCCCGAGCGGGAAGTGGGAGGCCGCCGCCCGCAGCTGCGTCGCCGTCGGTACCGAGCCGCACACGAGGAACGCGATGGAGATGCCGGCCGCATCCTCCGCCGCCACCTGGGCCAGCTCGGGCAGGCGCAGCGCGGCGGTCGCGCGCTCCACGCCCGAGAGGTCGTCGAGCAGGGAGCCGCGGTTCACCGTGCGCAGCCGGCGCGAGCTGAAGACCATCCGCTTGGCGAAGTCCGGCGTCTCGGCGCTCGCCACCACCGACACCGTGCGGGAGTCGAGCATCGCGCGCACGCCGAGGGAGCCGGTCGCGCTCACGGCCAGCTCGAACTCCTCGTCGGTGGCGTAGTCGGCCTCGGACAGGCTGAGCGCGACGAGGAGGTGGCTGCGCCGGGTCTCCTCGAACTGGCGCACCATGTAGCTGCCGGTCTTCGCGGTGCTCTTCCAGTGGATGTAGCGGCGCTCGTCGCCCGGCTGGTATTCCCGCAGGGCGTGGAAGGCGATGTCGCTGGAGGTCAGGTCGCGGGTGGGAGCGCCCTCCAGGTCCCGCACGAAGCCGGTGCTCATGCTCGGGATCGCGATGATGCGCGGGTGCACGAAGAGGTCGAGCGACTCCGCCCACACCACCTCGCGCCGCAGCAGCCCGATGGGGTCGGCCCGCACCGTCCTGACCGGGCCGATCGGGACCACGCCGCGGCGCTGGGTCGGCACGATGAAGACGTCCGCGTGCTCCTCCCCCGCGGCCAGCGGCGGCGCGGCGAACTCGGCGAGCCCGTGCCCGACCGGCACCTCCACCCGGACCCCCGGGAGCCGGCGCCGCAGCGGGTTGCGGATCGCGACCCCGCCCGGCGCCCGGTCGCCGACGACAACGCGGTTCGCGGGCAGCGAGAGCCGAACCGCATACGCGATGCGCCCGGCGAGGTAGCCGGAGGCGATGACCAGGAGGGCGAGCGCCGCCCACCCGAGCACGACGGCCTCCACCCAGCCGAAGACGTACCCGGCGGTCAGCGCCGCCACCATGAGCAGCGCCATCGACCAGCCGAGCGGCGTGACGACGCCGCTGACGCGCCGGGCGACCCGGGCGACGGCACGGCCGGCAACGGCGCTCGTGCGGACGATCCAGACGATCGCGTCGGCGAGGACGCCCTCCCGCTCGCCGACGATGCGGGCCCGCGCGTTGGTGAGCTCCGCCTGCGTCCGGGTGACGGTGGTCACACGGCGGCCCGATCGCTCGGCGGCGGGACCTCGATCAGCAGCTGGCCGACGATGCTGGAGGCGGTGACGCCCTCGAACTCGGCCTCCGGGTCGAGCACCAGGCGGTGGGCGAGCACCGGCTCGGCCAGCGCCTTCACATCGTCGGGCGTCACGTAGTACCGGCCGGACGCGGCAGCCAGCGTCTTGGCCGCGCGGACCAGGGCGAGCGCGCCGCGCACGCTGACGCCCAGCCGGATCTCGTCGGCGTCGCGGCTGGCCTCGACCAGGCGCGAGACGTAGTCGTTGATCGTCGGGTCGACGTGCGCGCCGCGCGCCATCGTCGCCATCTCGACGACCGTGGCGGCCGAGACGACCTCGGGCACGACGACCTCGTGGGCGCGGCGCTCCGCGCCCTCCAGGATGCGCAGCGTCGCCTCGTGGTCCGGATAGCCGATCGACGCCTTCATCAGGAACCGGTCGAGCTGCGCCTCCGGCAGCCGGTAGGTTCCGGCCTGCTCGATCGGGTTCTGGGTCGCGATCACCATGAAGGGGGCGCCGACCGGATGCCGGACGCCGTCCACGGTGACCTGCTGCTCCTCCATCACCTCCAGGAGGGCGGACTGCGTCTTCGGGCTCGCCCGGTTGATCTCGTCGGCGAGCACGATGTTGGCGAAGATCGGGCCGCGGTGGAACTCGAAGGCGCCCGTCCGCTGGTCGTAGATGTTGACGCCCGTGATGTCGCCCGGCAGCAGATCGGGCGTGAACTGGACCCGGTTGGTGGTGCCGCGGACGCTCTCGGCGATGGCGCGCGCGAGCGAGGTCTTGCCGGTCCCCGGGTAGTCCTCGAGCAACAGGTGGCCCTCGCTCAGCATCGCCGTCAGGGCGAGCCGGATGACGTGGGTCTTGCCCAGGAGCACGCGGTCGATGTTCTGCACCAGGCGGTCGAACACGCCCGAGAACCAGCTGGCCTGCTCGGGGGTCATCGTCATGCTGCGGCCTCTCGGGGTCGGTCGGGTCGGATCGGTCGGTCGGGTCGGGCGGGGCGGGAGGCTCGGGTTCCCCCTCCGACAGTATGGCGGGCGATCATCATGGCATGCCGGAGGCGGGATATGTCTGCGTGTACTCCGCGTCGCCAACGGTCACGCGGACCTGCAGCGCAGGGTCGAGCACGTCAACGGGAGCGACGCAGCTCGCGGTCTGGCCGGCCGCCGGCATCGGCGCGGTCGTGACGCCGCCGTCGCAGCTGTAGGTCACGCTGCTGTACCCGGAGCCGGTCGGCCACGACGTCCACGTGAAGGTGCGCGTGGCCGGGTCGTAGCGCTGGCCGTCGATCGCGGTGCTCACCGCGACACCCAGAGGCGTCGTGAAGCCGGGAGTCGAGCACAGCTGGGATCCATCCGGATACGTCTCGCAGATGCTGTCGATGCGGATCTGCAGCGGGACGCCGTAGTGGCTCGCGGCGTTCTGGCCGGAGGCCAGCCCGCTCGTGCCCTTCAGCTGACCGCGCTCCGCGACTCCGGGGCCGAGGAGGGTGTAGTCGATGACCGGGCTGCTGCCGCTGCCGTGGCGGTACTGCACGTCGACCTGGAAGTCGTAGGAGCTGCCGCCGTTCGGCTGCGGGCCGGCCGAGGCCGCGACGTCGGTCACGCCTCCCGGCGCCTGGCGGACGGTCGCGGTCGCGATCGAGCTGCGGGTGCAGCCCTGACCGTTGTACGCGTACACCGCGAAGCCGTAGGTCTGGTTGGGCTGCAGGCCGGAGAACGACACCTGTCCGCCCTCCACCTGCTTGAAGGATCCGGACAGCGGATCGTGGCGCAGCACGGGCGCGCCGTCGGCCACCCCGGTCACGGTGCAGTTCGGCACGGCGCCGCCCTGGAACACCGCCGCGAAGTAGTCCGTGATCGGCTTGCCGTTGTCGCTGAACACGCCGGACCAGCTCAGCGTCGCGGTCGTCCCGTCCTCTTCTCTCGGGGTGGCGACCGGGGAGACGCCGGTGGTCAGCGGCGCTCCGGCGGGCACGCCGCTCCCCTCCGTCTGGTTCCAGGTCGTGCGGCCCTGGTAGAAGCCGTTGCGCGACGAGACGGCGAAGCCGATGGAGGCGCCGTTCGCGATCCCGGCGTCGGTGATCGACAGCGAGTACGCGGTCCCGACGGGGTCGCTCCCGAGCACCTGCAGCGAGTTGGTCACGCCGCCGAGCGTCACCCAGTACGAGGTGATCGGGCTCGCCCCCGGGGCGTCCGCCGGCTTCGTCCAGGTGATTCGGAGCCCGTGGTCGAGCGGCGTCGAACCGACGGAGGCGGGCGCGTTCGGGACCACATCCGACCAGACCGGTTCGGCGTAGGAGGTCGGGTCGGAGGCGCCGAGGGCGTTCTTCGCCCGCACGGTCAGCGTGACGGCGTTGTCCGGGCCGTTCCCCGGCGTCTGGATGGTGCAGGTCGTGGTGCTGCACTCGGTCGTGGAGAGCGTCGCCCCGGTCGCCGCCGACGCCATCGTCACGTCGAACCCGGTGATCGGCGAGTTGTTGAACGCGCCGGGCACCCAGCTGAGCGCGAGGCTGCGGTCCCCGATCGCGCCGATCTGCACGTTGGAGACGGGGGCCGGCCGGTCCTGCACCGAGACGACGACCGTGCCCCAGGTGTAGCGGTCGGCGTCACCGGTGGCGTCGGCGACCTCGTACTGCAGGGTCGCGTCGGCGGGTGCCGCCGTCGGCGAGACGGTGATCGACAGCGTGGCGTTGTCTGCGCTCGGCGTCACGCTCACCCCGTCCGGGAGGCCGCCGCTCGCGGCCCGCACGGCGACGACGCGCAGCGGCTTGCCGGGGAACGGGTTCGTCGCCTGGTCGTTGGTGAGCACGTCGACGGTGGAGGTCTTGCCGCGCGGCGCGATCACGCGGTCGGACTGCGGGCTGGCCAGCGGGCGGGTGGACGGGACGACGTTGACGTCGATGCGGCCCGCCTGCCCCGCGTTGACCGCGTCCTTCACGCCGATCGCGATCGAGGGCCGCGCGCCCTTGGCGGTGCCGGCCGCGACCGTCACGGTCAGCTTCTGCCCGTCCAGGGCGAGCGTCACGCCCTCCGGCCGCGGTTCCTGGATGCTGTACTGCAGCTCGTCCTGGTCCTGGGCGTACGGATAGCGGGTGAGCTTGGCCAGATCGACGGTCTTCGACTGGCCGGGTTCGAAATCGATGAGCGCCCCGGTGAAGACGGGCGGCTGGTTCTCCCGCGGGGTCACCTCGATCGGCAGGACGATCGTCGCGACATTGCCCTTCGGGTCGTTCGCGCTCGTGCCGTCGGTGACCTGGAACGAGATGGAGGCCGGGCCGAAGTACCGCGAGGACGACGTGTACTGGAGGGTGTCGCTGTTCACGACCAGGTCGTCGCCGTCGGCGTGGGTCGCGCGCACGGTCGCGGCGTCGGTAAGCCGCACCTTCCTGCCGCCGACCGCGACGATGTAGTCGTTGAGGTGGATGGTCAGCGTCTTCTCGCTGACGACGGTGAGAGCCGGCGCGCCGCGCTTGAGCTGCGGCAGCGCGTCGTCGTAGCCGGGGACGTGCACGAAGCCGTAGGCGACGATCGACTCGTCCTCCGGGTTGGCGACGCGGAACGGGATGATCTGGCTGTCCGCGGCGATCGCCACCCGGATGCGCTTGTCGGACGTGACGCGCGCGTCCGATCCGTAGCCAGGGACCAGCGACAGCCTCAGCGACGACACCGGCCCGTCGGCGAAGAAGACGTTGGCCAGCACGTTCACGTCGACGTGCTCCTTGCCGAGGATGTCGGACAGCCCCAGCGTCGTGTCGTCGACGACGGGCCGCGCGGGCGGCGCGTTCTCGTCGACGGTGACGCGGAGGAACGCCTGGCTCGTCCCTCCCCGCTCGTTCTGGATGCTGTAGAGGAACCCGTACGTGCCCTCCGCCGACGGCGTGACCACCTGCACGAGGTCGCCGGTGACCTTCGCCTTCGCTTTCCCGTCGAGGGAGGTCACGGCGGTCACCGAGAGCGGGCTGCCGTCCGGATCGCTGTCGTTGGCGAGGACCTGGACGCTGAGCGTCTTCGCGGGACGCGCGGTCACGTCGTCCTGCACGGCCACCGGGTTGCGCGCCCCCTCCACGTGCGGGGCGATGCCGACGCGGACCGTGCCGGTCGCCCGAGCGCCGAGCGCGTCGACCACCGCGTAGGAGAAGGTGTCGGTCCCCGCCGCGTACTCGCCGGCCTGGAAGTCCATCCAGTCGGGCCCAGAGGCGACGACCGCGCCCTTCTGCGGGTTCGTCTCCTGCCCGATGAACTGCACGGAGTCGCCGTCGGGGTCGATCCCCGAGAGCGGGACGGTCACGCGGACGACGTCGCCGGCGAGCACGCGCGTCGTCACGGTCTTGGGCACCGGCGGGTTGTTCGTGGCGGCGTCGCGCTCGCGCACGGCGATGGTGACCTCGGCGGTCGCCCACTGCCCGTCCTCCCCGGTGACCCGGTATGCGGCCGTGTAGTTGCCCGGCTTCGACGGCGCCAGGTAGCGCAGCTGGTCACCGCTCGCGAACAGCAGACCGGCGCCGGCCGGCAGCGGGGTCGCGAGCGCCGGGTCGAGCGTCAGCTCGTCGCCGTCGGGCTGCACGTCGTTGGCGAGCACCGGGATGTCGACGACGTCGTCCACCCGCACGGCGATCGAGTCGGGCGCCGCGATCGGCGGCTGGTGCACGGCGAGCGGGGGCAGCTGCACGATCGTGACGGTCCCGACCGTGTCGGCCAGGCCGTTGCTGAGCCGGTAGTGGAAGTCGACCGGGCCGGCGAGCGGACGGCCGAGGGTGACGCGGAGGGTGCGCTGCTGCAGCACCTGCACCGACACGCCGGTGGCGGGGTCGGGCGGGGTCACCCCGGTGACCAGCAGGACGCCGCCGGAGGGATCGATGTCGGTCGAGAGCACGTCGACGTCCTGCGTGGACTGCTCGCGGATGAACGCGGTGTGCGGCACCGCGATCGGCGCGGTCTTGGCCCCGGGAGGAGCCTTCACCTCCACCCGCACCAGCCCGGTGGTCGTCACCACGCCGTCGGTGACCGAGTACTCGATGTTGTGGGTGCCCGGCTGGTCCGACTCGAAGCGGAAGGTGCCGCCCTGGTAGTCGGGGGTCAGCGTCGCGTCCGCCTTGGTCGGGACCGTGCTCAGCCGCACCGTGCCGTTGCCGCCGCGCACGTGGTCGAGCGGGCGGACCGTGACCTCCTGCCCCTCGTACGCCTGGACGGCGAACGGGTCGGCGATGATCGGCACCTGGCCCGGCGGCCGCACGGTCACCGCCAGCAGGCCCGTGCCCTCGGAGCGGCCGTCGGAGAGCACGAGGGAGACGTCTTTGACCGACCCGCCGTCGCCGTGGTCGGAGTACGCGACCTGGCCCTGCGGCGTGTGGGTGACGAGATCGGGCGCGGGGACGGCGGCGCCGGCCAGGTAGAACGAGTCGCCGTCCGGGTCGAAGCAGTCGCCCAGCACAGCGGCGGTGACGCGTCCGCCGGACTGCACCACCGCCTTGGCGTTGCGCACGCACACCGGCGGCGAGTTCTCCTCCGCCACCCGCACGGTGACCGTGACGTGCGCGGTGGCGGTACCGCCGCGCCCGTCCGAGATCGTGTAGTCGAAGGCGATCGCCCCGCTCGCCGTCTCGGGGAGGGAGATCTGCAGCTGCTGGTCCGCATTGGTCAGCTCGACCGTGCCCTGGCCGTCCGGGATGGCCGTGAACGAGTCGATGGTCAGCACGTCGCCGTTGGCGTCGTAGTCGTTCAGCAGCACCGGCAGCGGCGTCACGCGGCCCGGCCGGGCGCCGAACGCGTCGTCGGCGGCGACGGGAGGCTCCTCCTGCTTCTCGTACTGCGGCGCGCTGTCGGTCTTCGACTGGTCCACGAGCTCCTGCGTGGTCTTCTTCGACACCAGCTCGTCCCAGTTGTCGATGCGGGTGTTGCCGCTCTGCACCGCCCACGCCACGCCGGAGCGGGCGTCGTTGAGCACGACGCGCTCCCGGTTGACGCGGAACGCCAGCTGGGCGCCTCCCGGTACCTCCGCCAAGTTCGTGGACGAGCCGCTGCCTCCGGCCGCGCACGACCGCCAGGCCGCTCCCCCGGTCCAGGCGGCGTAGGTGCAGCCGGCGACCGTGACCGGCGCGGCGGGAGCGCCGGACGCCCCGGTCAGCGGGCGCGTCGGCGCCGACCCGTCGAGCGGCACGCGGACGAGGCCCGTGCTCGCGGCCAGCCACACGGCCGACCCGGTCGCCGACGGCTGCTGCAGGACGATGTCGGATGCGCCCTGCAGCTCGCTGCCGAGGCCCACGGCCCTGCCGTCGAGCCACAGGGTGCGCTCGGCCGGGTCGAAGACCGCCCAGTGCCCCGCCACCGAGGTGATGGCGACATCCTCGCCCTCGCCGGTCGTCGCAACCTTCTGCGTGGTCGTCGCGGGCTCCGGACCGGTGAGGTCGACGCGGACGACCGAGCGCGTGCCGGGCTGGTAGGCGAACAGGACGCCCGACGGGTCGAGCGCGGCGACGGTCCGCCCGCCGAGGTCGATGGTCGGCGCCGACCCCGCGTTGTATTGGTCGAGCTGGTCCATCGTCGTCAGCCACAGCTGGCCGGTCGTCTGCGACAGCAGCGCGACGTGGTCGCCCGCGACGGCCACCTGCGGCGATCGCGGCGGCAGCGCGACCGACTTGCCCGCCTCGGCGGTCGCCGGGTCGACGGCGGCGACCGTGCTGGCCTCGCGGTCGACGAGGAGGACGTTCTCGCCGTCCTGCACCACGTCGAGCGCCTCCCCCGTGCCCGCGACGACGGAGTTGAGCTTCTCGATCTCGGTGTTGGCGCGGCCCAGCGACTTCTTGGCGTCGCTCGCCACCCACACGGCGGCGTCGTCGAGCATCATGTGCTGGGCGCTGTAGCCGCCGGAGACCACCGCGAGCGTCGTGACCAGGGCGGCCACCACCGTCCCGGAGACCGCCGTCGCCGCGACGGACTTGTGCGCGGCGACCCACGACCACACGGCGCCCGGCCCGCTCACGGCGAGTCCGTCCGCTCGACGCACTTCTGCCCGCTCGGCTCGCCGGTGCGGCCCGCGCGGTTCACGGTCACGGTGACGCAGACCGTCTGCCCGGGCTTCGCATCCACCCGGAACTCGGTGGCGCGCTGGCTGCTCGGCGGCGAGCCGTCGACCGCGACCTGGTAGGCGTCGTCCTCCTGGAGGCCGGGGTCGGTCCAGGTGAACACGATCGTGCTCCCGGTGACCCGCCCGCTGAGGTCGCGGACGGTCGGGATGTCGTCGGCCTGGCCGGCACGCACCAGGACGATCCCGGCGGTGACGGCGAGCACCACGACCAGGACGGCGCAGGCGACCAGCGAGACGATGAGCGCGCGCGGCGTGCGGGCCGGGGCGCTGGGCTGGGTGCTCGGGGCGCTCCCGCTCTCGCGCACGATGGTGCGGGTCGGCGCACGGGTCGGCCCGCGCGCGCCGGACGGCGCCTCGACGGGCGCCCGCCGGCGGCGCCTCCGCGCCGACCCCGGGTCGACGGCGACGACGCCCCGCACGCGGGTCCGGTCCTCCGGGTCGTCGGCCGTGGCCAGCGCCCAGTCGTCCATCGCGACCTCGATCGGCGTCTGCGGGAGGCCGAGCTCGACCTCGACCGACTGCAGCTCCCTGATCAGCTCCAGCGCGCTGCGCTGTCGCTGCGCCGGCTTGCGCGACATCGCGCGCAGCAGCACCTGCTCCAGCCGCGCAGGCACGTCGGCGCGGCCGATCGGCAGCGGCCGGCCCTTCGTGATCCGCTGGATCAGCTCGGCGGAGGTGTTCTCCTTGCCCGGCACCTCGAACGGCGACCGGCCCGCGAGGAGCGAGTACAGCGTCGCACCGAGCGACCAGACCTCGCTGGCGATGGTGCCACTGGTCTCGTCGAGCAGCACCTCCGGCGCGGACCACGGGATGCTGAGCCCGATCGCCTCCGTCACGTCGGCCTCGCTGAGGGTGGCCGCGATGCCGAAGTCGCTCAGCACCGGGTGCCCATACGCCGTGGTGAGGATGTTGGAGGGCTTGATGTCGCGGTGGAGGACGCCGGCGCGATGGGCGGTCTCGACCGCGCTGGCGATGCGGACGCCGACGCTCAGCGCGTCGGCCACCGCCAGCGGCTCGGTGCGGTAGCGCTGCCCGATCGCGGACGAGCACAGCTCCATGACGAGGTAGGGCCGGCCGTCGGCCGAGACGCTCGCCTGGTACACGGTGAGGATCGAGGGATGCGTGCTCAGCTGCGCCATCAGGTTGGCCTCGGCCTGGAACATCTGCTTGACCTGGCTGGTCACCACCTCGGCGAGCATGACCTTGACCGCGACCTGGCGCCGCGGCATGTTCTGCTCGTACAGGAAGACGTCGGCGAAGCCGCCCGAACCGAGCACCCGGACGTACGAGAAGCCGGGGAGGTTCGGCGGCTGGGACGGCAGGCGCCGGGCCACGTTGCTCCTCCCGGTCGTCGCGGACGGCATCCGCTGCTGTGGAAACGGTCTGACAATTGTAGGCAGCGGCACCTCGCCCGGCGGCTGCCAGGACCCGGTCTGGGGACAACTGGACGACCCCCAACTCGGGGGTCACGAACGGGACCGGCGGAGCGCCGGCGGCGTCCTAGTGGCGCCGCGCCGCGCGCCGCGGAGTGCCCTCGCGATGGGCGCCGGACTCCGGCGTCGCGAGCACGTCGACGACCACCACGGTGACGTTGTCGCGGCCGCCGTTGCCGAGCGCCGCGTCCATCAGCTGCTGCGCCGCATCCGCGGGCGAGCTGCCCTCGCTCAGGAAGTACCGGATGCCGTGCTCGGTCAGCTCCTTGGTGAGCCCGTCGGAGCACACCAGCAGCCGGGAACCGGCGACGATCGGCAGCAGGAAGTAGTCGGGCACCGGGTCCTCGTTGAACCCGACCGCGCGCGTGATCACGTTGCTGTGCGGGTGCACCTCCGCCTCCGCCGGGGTGATGGCGCCCGCGTCGAGCAGCTCCTGCACGATCGAGTGGTCGAGGGTGAGCTGCTCCAGCGTGCCGTCGCGGAAGCTGTAGACGCGCGAGTCGCCGATGTTGAACACGAGCCAGTACGGCGAGCCCTCCACGAGGGTGAGCGCGATGCCCGTCACCGTCGTGCCCGTGCCGAGATCGGTGTGCCCGACGCCCCGGCCCATGTCGTCGACCGCCGCGCGCAGGGCACCGGTGAGCGACACCTCCGTCACGAAATCGGTCGACACCTGCTCGGCGAGCCGGGTGACGACGGCGGTGCTGGCGAAGTCGCCGGCGGTGTGGCCGCCCATGCCGTCGGCGACGGCGAAGATGGGCGAGCGGGCGAGCAGGCTGTCCTCGTTGACGCTGCGTCGGTATCCCTTGTCGCTCAGAGCGGCCCAGGCGAGGCTGATGCGCGCGTCCTGCGTCCCGGGGACGGTGACGGTGTGGCGCCTGTTGCTGCGACCGATCTGGGTCACGGGCGTCCTTCTTCTCGGCGGTCTTCCCGCATCGGCGGCCGGTCCGTCCCCCACAGCCCGGCCGAGGCGGCGGTGATCTCGATGATATTACCGTCGCCGACGGCGATCGTGGTCCCGGCGAGCACGGCGACCGACTCGCCGGGGCGCAGCAGGGTCGTGTGCCCGGCCGGGGAGGTCACGGTCGTGCCGTTGGTGGAGCGGAGGTCGGTGACGACGACCGCCTCCCCCTCCTGCTCGATCCGGACGTGCGTGCCGGACACCTCGTGCGTCGGCGAGTCCACCGCGACGAGCCGCGGCGGAGCGCCGGTGTCGAGGCGGAGCGGCGCGGGCCTCCGGCCGATCAGCACCGGGGCGTCGAGCAGGATGGCGGGAGCCGAGCCGATCCGCAGTGCGAACGCCGGCGGGGCGGGCGGGGGGACGACCGGCTCGGTCGGGGCCAGCTCGTCCTGCGCTGCGGGCGCGGGAGGAGAGGCCGGTGCCGGCCCGGGCGGCACGATGATCGGGGCGACGATGTCGACCGCCCCTGGCAGTTCGTGCGCGACCGGGTGCGCCCCCTCGGCCCCCGGGTGCTCACCCTGGTCGCCGGGGTGCCCGAACAGGCTGGAGCTGCCGACGCGCCGGCGCAGCACGGTCTCTTCGGCGACGGGTTCGGACGGGGCGGAAGCGCCGGCGGGTACGCCGGCAGGTGCGCCCGCAGGTGCGCCCGCGACCCGCGGCACGCGCTCGATCGGAGCGACGCTCCAGGCGAGCAGCTCGCCGTCGACCACGCCAAGCCCGAGCGGCAGCGAGCCGATGGTGAGGGTGGCGACCGGTCCGGTCGGGTGATCGTCCCCGCCGACGACGAGACCGGTCACGTTGCGGAACTCGGCGAGCACCCACGGCTGGACGCCGCCGGCGGAGAACCGCCGCGAGCCTCCGACCGAGAAGACGTCGATCACCGCGGATCCGCGCACGACCGCCGTGACGATCCGTTCTCCGTTCGCACCGGCCGCTCCGAGCTCGGCGACCGCGAACGAGCGCACGCTGTCGGGCCCGGCAAGCGGGAACGCGCCGACGACCGACTCGATGGTGGCCAGCTCCGATTCCGCGAGCCACCAGACGGCGTCGACGATCTCGTCGGAGACGGTGCTCTCGACCGCGGCGACGAACCTCCGCCCGGCGATGAGCAGCCAGCGGGCGGGGCCGCCGGTGGGCGCGTAGCGCGCATAGCCGGCCGAGCGCACCGGGCCCGTCGCGGGGGTGGAGCTGCCGGCGGTCACCTGCTCGAGTCTAGCCCGGCGCCGGCGTCGCACCGGGTGGGCCGCCGACGATCACCGCCACTCGGCCGGCCCCGCCCTGCGGATTCCGTCAGCAGATCGGCCGCGAATGTGCGGAATCGCTTGCAGGACCGCATGCCCACTGACACAATCGCTCCATGAGTACCCCTCGGGCGACGAACGGCACGAAGGCGGCCAACGGCGCGAAGGCGCCGCAGATCGACGACGTGTCGAAGGCGATCATCGAGCAGCTGCAGGCGGACGGCCGTCGCTCGTACGCCGAGATCGGCAAGGCGGTCGGGCTGAGCGAGGCCGCGGTGCGGCAGCGCGTGCAGAAGCTGACCGAGTCCGGGGTCATGCAGATCGTGGCGGTGACCGACCCGATGCAGCTCGGGTTCTACCGCCAGGCGATGATCGGGGTCCGCGTCAGCGGGGACACCCGGGTCGTCGCCGACCGGCTCGCGGCCATGCCGGCCGTGGACTACGTCGTGCTCACGGCGGGCTCGTTCGACATCCTCGCCGAGGTCGTCTGCGAGAACGACCTCGATCTGATCACGATGCTCAACTCCGAGATCCGGACCCTCGACGGCGTGCTGTCGACCGAGACGTTCGTCTATCTCAAACTCCATAAGCAGTTCTACAACTGGGGAACGCGATAACCATGACGACAACCGTTGAAACCTTCGGCGAGCCGATCACTGCCGACGAGGCGGCCCTGCAGGCGAAGGCCAGGGACCATCTCTGGATGCACTTCGCCCGCCAGTCCGTGATGGAGGAGGGCCACGGCGTCCCGATCATCACCCGCGGCGAGGGCCACCACATCTGGGACTCGCACGGCAAGCGCTACATCGACGGCCTCTCCGGGCTGTTCGTCGTCGCTGCCGGTCACGGCCGCAAGCGCCTCGCCGAGGTCGCGGCCAAGCAGGCCGAGCAGCTCGCGTTCTTCCCGATCTGGTCGTACGCGCACCCGAACGCCATCGAGCTCGCCGACCGGCTCGCGCACTACGCGCCGGGCGACCTCAACCGCGTGTTCTTCTCCACCGGCGGCGGCGAGGCCGTCGAGACCGCCTTCAAGCTCGCCAAGTACTACTGGAAGCTGCAGGGCCGGCCCACCAAGCACAAGGTGCTCTCCCGCGCGGTGGCCTACCACGGCACCCCGCAGGGCGCGCTCGCCATCACCGGCATCCCGGCGATGAAGGAGATGTTCGAGCCGCTGACCCCGGGCGGGTTCCGCGTGCCGAACACGAACTTCTACCGGGCGGCCGAGATGGGTGCGCCGAGCGACGACCTCGAGGCCTTCGGCGTCTGGGCGGCCAACCGAATCGAGGAGATGATCCTGTTCGAGGGGCCGGAGACGGTCGCCGCGGTGTTCCTCGAGCCGGTGCAGAACTCGGGCGGCTGCTTCCCGCCGCCTCCCGGCTACTTCCAGCGGGTGCGCGAGATCTGCGACAAGTACGACGTGCTCATGGTCAGCGACGAGGTCATCTGCGCCTTCGGCCGCATCGGCCACATGTTCGCGTGCGACGAGTACGGCTACGTGCCGGACATGATCACCTGCGCGAAGGCGATGACCTCCGGCTACTCCCCCATCGGCGCGACGATCATCAGCGACCGCATCTACGAGCCGTTCAAGCACGGCAGCACGTCGTTCTACCACGGCTACACGTTCGGCGGTCACCCGGTCTCGGCCGCGGTGGCGATGGAGAACCTCGACATCTTCGAGGAGGAGAAGCTCAACGAGCGCGTCCGCGAGAACTCGCCGCTGTTCCGCGCCGAGCTCGAGAAGCTGCTCGACCTGCCGATCGTCGGCGATGTCCGCGGCGACGGCTACTTCTTCGGCATCGAGCTGGTGAAGGACAAGAACACCCGCGAGACGTTCAACGACGACGAGTCCGAGCGTCTGCTGCGCGGGTTCCTGTCGAAGGCGCTGTTCGACGCGGGCCTGTACTGCCGTGCCGACGACCGCGGCGACCCCGTGGTGCAGCTCGCGCCGCCGCTCACGATCGGGCCGGACGAGTTCGTCGAGATCCGGCAGATCCTGGAGTCGGTGCTCACCGAGGCGTCCAACCACCTGTAACGGGATGGACTACCGGGGCACGAGCTTCTGGTTCGACTCGATCGCCGGGGCGGAGGACGGATTCCGTCCCCGCCCCGGCCTCGAGGCCGACGCGACGGTCGACGTCGCGATCGTGGGTGCGGGCCTCACCGGGCTGTGGACCGCGTACTACCTGCAGCAGCTCGACCCGGGGCTGCGCATCCTGCTGCTGGAGAAGGACGTCGCCGGGTTCGGCGCGTCCGGCCGCAACGGGGGCTGGTGCTCGGCACTGTTCCCCTGGTCCGCGTCGCGGCTGGCCGAGCGATACGGTTCCGACGCCGCGGTCGCGCAGCGCCGGGCGATGGTCGCCACCGTCCACGAGGTGGGCAGGGTCGTGGCGGCGGAGGGCATCGACTGCGACTACGCCCTCGGCGGCACGGTGACGTTCGCCCGCGGCCGCGCGCAGCTGGCGGCCGCACGCGCTGAATTCGAGGAGGCGGAGCGCTTCGGCGTCGACCGCGTCGCGCTGTGGGGCACCGAACGGGTGCGGGCGCGGTTCGGGGTGACCGACGCGGTCGCGGCGACCGTCACGCCGGACTGCGCACGCGTCCACCCTGGCAAGCTCGTGCGCGGCCTGGCGCGTGTCGTGGAGGCGCGGGGCGCGGCCATCGCGGAGCAGACGGAGGTGCTCGGCTGGCGGGACGGCGTCGTCCGGGCCGTGTCGGCCGGCGTCGAGCGCCGCGTCACCGCCGGAACCGTCGTCAACGCGACGGAGGGCTTCGGGTCGCAGCTGCCGCAGGTCGGCCGGCGCATCCTCCCGCTGTACTCGCTGATGATCGCGACCGAACCGCTCCCCGCCGCGGTGTGGGACCGCATCGGGATCGCGCACGGCCAGACCTTCACCGACTTCCGGAACCTCATCGTGTACGGCCAGCGCACCGCGGACGACCGGATCGCGTTCGGCGGCCGGGGCGCCCGCTACCACCTGGGCAGCGCGGTGCGGTCCGACTACGACCGGTCGCTGCGCGTGCGCGACCACCTGGTCCGGACGCTCTTCGACCTGTTCCCGGATGCCGTGGGCGCCCGCATCACGCACCACTGGGGCGGTCCGCTGGGTGTCCCGCGGGACTGGCACGCGAGCGTCTGGCACGACCCCGACGCTCGGGAGGCGTGGGCCGGCGGCTACGTCGGCGACGGGCTCAGCACGACCAACCTCGCGGGCCGCACGCTCGCCGACCTCCTCACCGGCCGGTCGACCGCGCTGACGCGGCTGCCGTGGGTCGGTCACCGGTCGCGGCCGTGGGAGCCGGAGCCGCTGCGCTTCGCGGGCGCGAACGCCGGACTCGTCGCGATGGAGGCCGCCGACCTGGAGGAGCGCGTGACCGGCCGCCCCTCCATGATCTCCCGCGCGGTCGCCCCCCTGATCGGCCACTGACGACCCCGCTCCCCCGCCGGCAACCGTCGAGTACGCCCGAATTACGCCGAAACCGCCGAATACGCGGAGAATCCGTGTACTCGGCGGTTCGGGAAGGCGCTGGGCTCAGGCCTGGTTCAGGACCGCCTGGAGCTCGAGGGTGATGGTCACCTCGTCGCCGAGCAGCATGCCGCCGGTCTCGAGCGCCGCGTTGTAGGTGAGGCCGAAGTCCTCGCGGTTGATCTTCGCCTTCGCGGTCGCGCCGGCCTTGTAGTTGCCGTACGGGTCCTGGCCGAAGCCGCCGAAGTCGAACTCGAACGTGACGGGCTTGGTGACGCCCTTGATGGTCAGGTCGCCGTCGACGAGGAACTCGCCGCCCTCGTGGCGGACACCGGTCGAGACGAAGTCGATGGTCGGGTGCTCCTCGGCCTCGAAGAAGTCGCCGGTGCGCAGGTGCGCATCGCGGTTCTTGTCCTTGGTGTTGATGGAGGCGACCTCGGCCTTGGCGCTGACCTTGGAGTCGAGCGGGTTCTCGGCGGTGACGAAGGTGGCGTCGAAGTTCTCGAAGACACCCTTCACCTTGCTGATCATGAGGTGGCGGATGCTGAACCCGACCTCGCTGTGGGTGGGGTCGATGGTCCAGGTTCCGGCCTTGTAGCCGGGGATGTCGATGGTCATTCGCTGTCTCCTTGGTCGGTCCGTCGCGGGGGCGGCACGCGCCGCACAGGTACATGCAAGCGCATGGTTCCCGATCCTATTCCGGGATCGCGAAAATAAGTTGACGTGTCACTGTTTTACGGTGAGCGTTCGCCGCAGCTCCAGTACCCGCAGCACGCTCGCATCCAGCTGCGGCTCCGGGATGCGCCCCTGCTGCACGGCCGTCACGACCGGGTCGATGAGGCCTGCCGGGTCGGCCCCGGCCGGCAGCACGTCGAGGACCACGTCGTTGCCCGCGGCGATGGCGCGCACGGCGTTCTCGCCCGCGTCCTGGTACTCCGGGAGCCCGGTGTCCTCGAGCATCCGGAGATCGTCGGTGATCGCCACTCCCCGGAAGCCGAGCTCGTCGCGCAGGATGCGGTGCCACGCGGGCGACAGCGACGCGGGCGCGGCATCCACCCCGCTGTAGGCGAGGTGACCGAACATCACGAACTCGGCGCCCGCCTCCACCCCGGCCCGGAACGAGGGCGCGTCCCGCGCGGCCCACTCGTCGTGCCCGAGCGGCGTGGTCGGGACCGTCAGGTGCGAGTCGGCATCGGTCTCCCCGTGCCCGGGGAAGTGCTTGAGGGTGCTCGCCACGGCGCCGCGCTCCCCCGCGACCGCGGCCGCCACCCGCAGCGCCGCCGAGGCGGGGTCGCCGCCCAGCACGCGGTCGGCGATGAAGGAGACGGGGTCGGCGGTCACGTCGGCGACGATCCCGAAGTTCACGTTCACCCCGGCCTGCCGCAGCAGCGCCGCACGCCGGCTGAACGCCGCGGTGGCCGCCGCGGGAGGCTGGTCGCGCAGGCCGCCGGCGCCGGGCAGCGTGTCCCACGGCAGCCGGGTGACGTCGCCGCCCTCCTCGTCGATGGCGATCAGCGGCGCCAGCTCGGGGTCGGCCGCTCGCATCGCCGCCGTCTGCGCCGCCAGCGCCTCGGGCGAGGGCGGGATGTTGTCGCCCATCAGGATCATCCCGCCGAGCCCGTGACCGGAGGCGTACGCGCCGAGCGCGGCGCCGTCGGTCCCCGGCTGGTGCAGCACGAACAGGCTCGCCACCTTCTGCTGCAGCGTCATGCGCGCGAGCCGGGCCTCCGCGAACGCGGTGATCGGGTCGGGCGTGGGGGTGGGCGTTGCCGTCGCGCTCGGGTGCCGGCTCGCCGCCCCCGTGGGTACCGCTGCGCCGGCGCCGCTGCATCCCACCAGCACGACCGCTAGTCCGGCGGCGACCACGGCGGACGCCCAGCGGCGGGTACCGGCGCGACGCGTACCGGCGCGACGCGTGCGTGACCTGCGGGAGAGCATCCCTCGATGCTAGCCCGGCGCCCGCCCTCAACCCTTGACGGCGCCTCCGAGTCCGGCGCTGCGCAGGAACAGCCCCTGGAACACCAGGAACAGCGCGATCGGGATGAGGGTCGAGATCGCGAGCGCCGCCAGGTACACGTCGAGCTGGATCGCGGCCTGGAGGGTCGGCAGCCGCACCGACAGCGGCTGGAGGTCCGGGTCGCGCAGCACGAGCAGCGGCCACAGATAGTCCTTCCAGGCCGCGATGACCGCGAAGACCGACACCACGCCGAGGATCGGCTTCGACATCGGAAGCACGATCGACCAGAACAGCCGGAACGGCCCGGCGCCGTCCGTCCGCGCGGCCTCGAAGATCTCGCGCGGGAGGTTGTCGAAGAACCGCTTGACGAGCACGACGTTGAACGCGCTCGCCCCGGCCGGCAGCCACACCGCCCAGAACGTGTTGATGAGCGACTGCCCGAGCAGCGGCGGCTGCAGGATGGTGAGGTACAGCGGCACGAGCAGCACCACCGACGGCACGAACAGCGTCGTCAGGATGAGCCCGTAGAGCACGGCGCCGTACCGCGGCCGCAGCACGCTCAGCGCGTACCCCGCGGTCGTCGCGACGAGGATCTGCGCCGCCCACGCCCCCGCCGCCACCCAGATGGTGTTGACGAACTGCACGTCGATGTGGACGGTCGACCACGCCTCCGACAGGTTCGCCCAGTCGACGCCGTTCGGGAACAGCGCCATCGGCGTCCGGAGCGTGTCCTCGGTCGGGGTGATCGCGGCCTTCGCGAGCCAGAGCAGCGGCCCGAGCCCGACGACGACGAGCAGCGCGAGCAGCACGCCGTGCACGGCGCGCGTGGTCCAGCGGACGCCGGGCCGGCGGCGGTCCGACGGCGACAGGATGCTGCGGCCGCCGTCCTCCTGCTCGCGGCGCGGCCGCCGGCGCCACGGGCGTGGCGACCGCGGCGGTTCAGGCACGGCGCCGGGCTCGATGACGTCGGCGACGACGGTGCGGACCTCGGGCGGCAGCTGGGTGGAGGTGCTCAACTCTGGCTCCAGGACTTGGTGAGGCGGAAGTACACGAGGGAGAGGACGGCGAGGAACGCGGCCAGGATCAGGCTCAGCGCCGTGGCCGCGCCGTAGTCGCCGCCGAGCGAGTTCTGGAACGCGTACCGGTAGATCAGCAGCAGGATCGTCACGGTCGAGTCGACCGGGCCTCCCCCGGTGAAGAGGAACGGCTCGAGGAACACCTGCGCCGTGCCGATGATCTGCAGGATGAGTGTGATCAGCAGCACGCTCCGCAGCTGCGGCAGCGTGACGTGCCAGATCTTGCGCCAGATCCCGGCTCCGTCCACCTCGGCCGCGTCGTACAGCTCGGGGGCGACGCCGGTGATCGCGGCCAGGTAGATGATGATCGTCCCGCCGGCGGCGGCCCACGTCGCCTCCACCACCAGGGACGGCATCGCCTGCGTCGCATCCTGGATCCACGGCTGCGGCGGGATGCCCACCCAGCCGAGGATGGTGTTGAAGACCCCGGTCGGGCGCGCGTCGTAGAAGAACTTCCACAGCAGCACCGCCACGACGGGCGGCACCACCACCGGGAGGTACGCGAGCGCGCTGTACAGGCCCTTCGCCCGCTTCACCTCGCTCATGAGCACGGCGGCGATCAGCGGCACGGGGTAGCCGAGGATCAGTGCCAGGAGGGCGAACCAGGCGGTGTTGCCGACCGCCGTCCAGAACAGCGGGTCGTTCACCACCTGCACGAAGTTGTCCCAGCCGACCCAGGTCGGCGGCGACACGAGGTTGGTGTGCTGGAAGCTCATCACGACGCTGCGCAGGATGGGCCACCAGGAGAACACGCCGAAGATCACAAGCATCGGCAGCAGGAAGACGAGCGTGCTGAGGCCGGCCCCCCCCCCCCCCCGGGGGGGGGGGGCGGGGGCGGGGGCCCGGGCGCCCCGGCGCGCGGCAGGGGGGCTGGGGGGGGTTGTGAGTCGGGGG
>NZ_JBPGXM010000056.1:0-22573 GCF_056755495.1 Leifsonia sp. KNZ12-8B | reverse complement strand
CCCCCCCCCCCCCCCCGGCGCGGGGGGCGCCCCCCCCCCCCCCCCCCCCCCCCCCCCCACCAAAACGGCCCCCCCCCCCCCCCCCCCCCCAATTTTTTGCGGGGCCGCGGCGGCTAGCCGGCGGGGGCTCAGGAGGGGGACGAGGAGGAGGTGGTGCGCGCCTCGGCGACGCGGACGACGGCCTCGATGAGCGAGGCGGCGGTCCGCTCCTCGGCGACCACGTCGACGCGCAGGCCGAAGTCGCGGGCGTCGCGAGCCGTCTGCGGCCCGATCGCGGCGACGAGCGTGGACTCGGGCACCGGGCCGAGCTGCTTCTGCACCTGCTCCGCCACCGACCCGCTGGTCACCAGGATCGCCTGGACGAGCCCGTCGCGGACATCCTGGACGACGTTCTCGGGCACGGCCACGCCGATGGTCCGGTACGCGACCACCGACTCCACCTCGTGCCCGATACGGCGGAGCCCCTCGGTGAGGAGGGGCTTGGCGATCTCGGAGCGGAGGGTCAGCACGCGCAGCGGCACGACGCCCTGCGTCGCGGCCTCCCACTCGGCGAGCAGACCGCGGGCGGAGTTGTCCTCCGACGGCACCAGGTCGACCTTGTACCCGGCGGCGGCCAGTGCCGCGGCCGTCGTCTCACCGACCGCGGCGACCCGGGTCGTGGGCGGGACGACAGCCCGCTGCGCGCTCAGCACGTCGACCGTGGTCGCGCTCGTGACGGTCATCCAGTCGAATTCGCCGGCGGCCAGCCGCTCCAGCGCCCGCTCCAGGGCGGGCGCGTCGGCGGTCGGCGCGAAGTTGATCATGGCCGCGACGACCGGGGAGGCGCCCTTCGAGCGCAGATCCGCCGCGACGGAGTCCCCCCACGGCCCGCCGCGCGGCACGAGCACGCGCCAGCCGGCCAGCGGCTTGGGAGAGGCGGAGGCGTTGGTCATCGGGTGCTCCCCAGCGGCGCCAGGTCGGCGGCCCCCGCGCCGAGCAGTTCGGACACCACGCGCGCCCCCACGTCGCGCGCCGCCTCGTCGAGGTGCTGCGCGCCGAGCGAGTCCGGGGTCGCGGCGTGGGAGGAGGTGATCCGCTCGCTGCCGTCCGGTCGGTAGACCGTCGCAGTGAGGAACAGGAGGCCGTCGTCGACCAGCGCGGACGCCCCGATCGGAGCGGCGCATCCGGCCTCCAGCCCGGCGAGGACCTCGCGCTCGGCGGTGACGCACGCGTGGGTCGTCACGTGATCGACGGCGGAGAGCGCGCGGGCGATCGGGCCGCGGCCCTTCTCGTCGCCTTCGCGGACCTCCAGCGCCAGGGCGCCCTGCCCGGGAGCCGTCGGCACCTGCGAGAGGGCGAAGTAGTCGGTGACGGCGTCGAGACGGCCGAGGCGGCCGAGCCCCGCTGCGGCGAGCACGACGGCGTCGAGGTCGCCGTCGGCCACCCGGCCGAGGCGGGTGTCGACGTTGCCGCGGATGTCGAGGACGTCGAGGTCGGGCCGCAGGCTCTTCAGCTGCGCGACGCGGCGCGGCGACCCGGTGCCGACACGGGCGCCCTCCGGCAGCGCGTCGAGCGTCAGCCCGTCGCGCGCGCAGAGCGTGTCGCGGGCGTCGGCGCGCTTGGGCACGGCGCCGATCACGAGCCCGGGCGCCTTCGCGGTCGGGAGGTCCTTGAGCGAGTGCACGATGATGTCGACCTCGTCCGCGCGCAGGGCGTCGCGCAGCGCGGTGGCGAAGACGCCGGTGCCGCCGAGCTCCGAGAGCGACTCGCGGGAGGTGTCGCCGTGCGTGGTGACCGTGACCAGCTCCACGTCCACGCCGGTGGCGCGCGCGATCGCCTCGGCGACGGCGGTGGTCTGCGCGACGGCGAGTGCGCTGCCGCGGGTCCCCACGCGCAGCACGCCGTCGCGGCGCTCCACCGGGCCGGACGCCCGGGTCACGGTCCCGCTCACGGCGCGAGCCCCGCAGCGGCGGGCTTGAAGCCCAGCCGGACGTTCTCGCAGCAGCCCGGACGGCACACGTCGTACCAGGGGCCGAGCGAGGTGAGCGCCGGGCGCTGGTCCACCGGGACGCCGTCGCGGCGCTCCAGCACCAGGTCGACGAGACCCTTCACGTAGGCGGCGTGCGTGCCGGGGGTGGGGACGCGGACGGCGATCAGGCCGTTCTCCTCGCTCGTCTCCATCGCCTCGTTGTCGAGATCCCAGAGGACCTCCATGTGGTCGCTCACGAACCCGAGCGGCACGATGATCACGGCCTTGTACCCGGCGGCGGGCAGCTCGGCGATGCGGTCGTTGATGTCGGGCTCGAGCCACGGCATCGAGGGAGGGCCTGAGCGGGACTGGTAGACGAGGTCCCACTCGACGGTGCCGCCGGTGGCCGCCTGCGAGACGACCTCCGCGACCGCGAGGTGCTGGGCGGCGTACGCCCCGCCCTCTCCGAAGCCGCGCTCGGCCGGGCCGGACTTGGCCGCGTCCGTCGACGGGATCGAGTGCGTCGAGTACAGGATGCGCACGTCCTTCGCCGGGTCGAGGTCAGGGATGCGCTGCTTGAGCTGCTCGACCGCGTCCTTCACGCCCTCGATGAACGGCTCGACGAAGCCGGGGTGGTCGAAGAACTGGCGGACCTTGTCGATCGCGATCGTGCCCTCGAGGCCGGTCTCCTGCAGCACCCGCGCG
The DNA here is from genome assembly GCF_056755495.1 of Leifsonia sp. KNZ12-8B. NCBI lineage: Bacteria > Bacillati > Actinomycetota > Actinomycetes > Micrococcales > Microbacteriaceae > Leifsonia > Leifsonia sp. KNZ12-8B. The sequence continues at coordinate 19,920 of NZ_JBPGXM010000056.1, read as the reverse complement.
AAGTCCTCGCGGTACTGGCGGCAGCTCGAGTACGACGAGTAGGCGCTCGTCGCGATGGCGATCAGCTTCGTGAAGCCGCGCTCCTGCGCGTCGCGCAGCGCGTCCTCCAGGTAGGGGTCCCAGTTGCGGTTGCCCCACAGCACGGGCAGGTCGATGCCGCGGGAGGCGAGCTCGGCCTCCAGCGCCGCCTTCAACTCGCGGTTCTGGTCGTTGATCGGGCTCACGCCGCCGAAGTGGCGGTAGTGGTGCGCGACCTCCTCCAGCCGCTCCTCCGGGATGCCGCGGCCGCGGGTGACGTTGCGCAGGAAGGGGATGACGTCGTCCTGGCCCTCCGGACCGCCGAAGCCGGCGAGCAGGATCGCGTCGTACGCGACGGGCTCGGTGACGTGCTCGGGGCCGGAGGCGGCGGCGGGCGTCGCGCCCAGCACGCGTGCGGCGGTGGTGTCGACGTCGGTCACTGCAGCACCTCCACCAGCTCGGCCGGCTGGATGCGGCGGCCCGTGAAGAACGGGACCTCCTCGCGCACGTGGCGGCGCGCGTCGGTCTGGCGCAGGTCGCGCATCAGGTCAACGAGGTCGAGCAGCTCGTCGGACTCGAGCGGGAGGATCCACTCGTAGTCGCCGAGCGCGAAGGAGGCGACGGTGTTGGCGAGCACCGAGCGGAACGCGGCGCCCTTGCGGCCGTGCTCGGCGAGCATCCGGCCGCGCTCCTCGTCGGGGAGCAGGTACCACTCGTAGCTGCGCACGAACGGGTACACGGTCAGCCAGTTCTTGGGCTCCTTGCCGCGGAGGAAGCCGGGCACGTGCGCCTTGTTGAACTCGGCGTCGCGGTGCACGCCCATCGCGTTCCAGGTGGGGAGCAGCGCCTTCAGGAGGCGGGTGCGGCGCAGCTGGCGCAGGCCCCACTGCAGGCCCTCGGCCTCCGGCCCGTGCAACCAGATCATGACGTCGGCGTCGGCGCGCAGGCCGGAGACGTCGTAGAGGCCGCGGGTGGTGACGCCCTGCAGCTCGATGTCGGCGATGACGCCCTCGAGCTCGGCGACGGCCGTGGGCACGTCGGTGCCGTCGAGGTCGTCCGGGCGGGCGGGATCGCGGCGGAGCACCGCCCAGAGGGCGAAGCCGGTCGGAGTGTCGGGTGTTTCAGCGGGGGTGGTCGACTCTGCCGGTACGGCAGCCGGGGTACTCATACCCACAGTCTCCCCCGCAAAGCTGAGAAGGCCAAAACTGCGGCCGCGGTCAGCGCCGGGTCAGCCGGACGACCGCCCAGACCAGCCCGCCGACCGTGGCGGCGACGCCCGCCGCGATGCCGGCGGCGAGGAGCGGCTGCTCCGTCACGAAGCGCTGGGCGCGCGCGGCGGCGCGCTTGGGGGCGCCGAGCTTGTAGGTGATCGCGTCGACCGTCGCGGTCAGCTCGGCGCGGGCGCGGTCGACGTCGGTGCGGTCAGTTGTCATACGTGCCCATCCCCTTCACGGCGTCCGCGTCCTCCTTGATGCTCTCGATCGTCTCCTTGGGGGCCACACCGTTCATCCGCTTGAACGAGCGGACGCCGATCAGCGCGAGCACCCCGGCGACCACCAGCAGGGCGACGAAGACGATCAGTGCCGCCAGCCACGCCGGCAGGGCGACCGCGATGCCGAGCACGGCCGCGGCGATCAGGACGCCCAGGGCGAAGAAGAGCAGGAACGCGGCGACGGCGAACAGGCCGATGCCGACGCCAGCATGCTTGGCCTTCTCGGCGAATTCGGCGCGCAGGTGCGCGACCTCCGCCTTGAACAGCTCGACCAGCAGCCGCGGCAGGTCCGCGATCAGCTCGGCCAGCGACTTCGACCGGATGCGCTCTGGATCGGTCATTCCGCTTCCCTTCCGCGCTCCCCGATCAGGACCCGGTGCCGGCGGCCGCTGCACCGGCGGCGGCGTGCGAGTCGCGGACGGCACGCGGCGCGGAGCCCGCCGGGGAGGTGGAGCGCGCCTCGCGGCGGCGCTGGTTGGCGCGGCCGACGAGCTTCTTGGCGGTGCCGAACGCGGCCTCCGGCAGCTCGCCGACCTTCGCGGCGACGAAGTCCTCGACCGCGGTGACCTGCTTCTGCACTCCCGGCGACTCCCAGAGCTTGTTCGCCGTCGCCTTGATCTGCTCGTACCGCCGACGGCCGGCCCTGGCCCCGAGCACGTAGCCCGCCGCCGCACCGGCCACGAAGAGAAGCTTTCCGCGCATTCGCGCCCCCTTGGTCGCCTAGAGGTTGTCGGTCAGTGCCTTCCAGCGTAGACCTCGGACGCGCTCGGCCACCCGGCGCGCATCCGGGACCACCGACGCCAGGCCGGTGCCGGTCAGCCAGGAGCCGGTGACGTCCAGTCCCTCGACGGCCTCTGCTCCCGCGCGGACCCGCTCGATGCGGTCCCGCTGCCCCACTGTCGCATAGGGAAGGGCATTGGTCCAGGGGGTGCGCGCGAATGCGGTGACATCGGATTCCGCGAGCGGAATACCCAGCAGACGGCCCGCGTCGGCCACGGCCACCGCCCGCAGCTCGGCGTCGGAGAGTTCACGTGTCTCGGCGGGTCGGCCGGCCCTGCCGTAGGAGAGGCGGACCACATTGCGCCCCTCGCCAGCGGCCTCCGCCACCCATGCCCACTTGGCGCTGGAGTGCGTCATCGCCTTGGCGCGCACGTCGGCGTCGGCGGTGTCGGCCACCAGGACGCCCGTGCCGCTGGGGGCCGCGGAGAGGCGGGGGTCGTCGATCACGAGGGTGACCAGCTCCACGCTGGACGCGGGCGGCCAGTCGAGGGCGGCGAGCGCGGCGAGGTCGGCAGAGGCGGACGCCAGGAGCGGCAGTGCGGCGTCCGACGGGACCGCGATCACCACGGCATCGGCCGGGAGGGACGAGCCGTCGGCCAGGCGCACCGTCCAGCGCGCCTCGCGATCGGGGTCGACGCCCACGGCGTGCACGGGCACGGGGTTCGTGGGCACGGGAGGCCGGGGCGCGGGGGCGTCGAACGGCGGCTCCTCGTCCAGAGCGTGGGCGAGCACGGCCTCCACGGCCGCCTCGATCGCGTCATCGGGGTCGGGAGCGACCCAGGGCTCGACCGCCACGACGGGGGCGCCGGTCACGATGCGGCCGCCCCGCGCCTCCACATCCGCGGCGAGCGCCTGCGGCAGCCGCCACATGCCGCCGCGGATGCCGCCGACGGCGCTGCCGGCCTTGGCGGCCGAGCGCAGCTCGCCGACCGCGCCGGACAGCGAGCCGAGGCGGGTGAGCGCGGCGTTGAGGCCGGGGGCGACGACGTCGACGTCGAGGTTCTCCGGCTCGGCCGAGTAGACGCCCGTGACGACCGGGGCGACGAGGAGGTCGTGCACCTTCCGCCCCATCCGCTTGCGCACCAGGGTGCCGAGGTTCCGCTCCTGCCCGATCTTCAGCACCGGCATGAGGCGGTCGAGGTAGGCGCGGAGCGCACCGCCCCAGCCGATCGCGGCGACGACGTCCTTCGCGAGCGGTGAGCTCGGGATGCCGAGCAGCCCGGCCTTGGGGAGCGGCACGGAGCGGGAGCCGTGCCGGACCATCGCGCCGGACGGGTTCGGCTGCACGACCTCCCCGTCGAGGCCCAGGTCCTCCAGCAGCGCCGCGACATGCCCGCCGCGGGTCGCGAAGCTCTCGGCGCCGGCGTCGAGGGTCATCCCGCCGAGCTCGAGCGGGGCGACCGAGCCGCCGACCCGGTCCGACGCCTCCAGCACGGTCACCTCGAAGCCAGGACGAGCGCACTCCCGCGCCACGACCAGCCCGGCCATCCCGCCGCCGATGACGACGATGCGGGTGGCCGGCGCCTCGACGGCGTGCCGGATCTCTGCGGCGAGCGCGTCGTGATCGCCGTCGTGCCCGGCGCCGTTAACGGCGGCGCCGTTGTCCGGGGTGGAGGCGTTGGTCACGCGGCCCGCCACTCGTGGACGAACTCCACCAGCCGCGTCAGCACGGCCGGGTCGGTCTCGGGCGGCACGCCGTGACCGAGGTTGAGCACGTGTGCCGGAGCCTCCAGCCCGCGTCGCAGAACATCGTCGACGTGGGCGGCCAGCACCTCCCACGGGGCATCGAGCATGGCCGGGTCGACGTTGCCCTGCACCGGCACCACGTGACCGAGCCGGCGGCTGGCCTCATCGAGCGGGATGCGGTAGTCGACACCGACCGCGTCAGCGCCGGCGTCGTGCATGGCCTTGAGCAGTTCGCCGGTCCCGACGCCGAAGTGGACGAGCGGGACATTGTGCAGGATCGGCTCGCCGGCCTCCTCCGCCTCGTCCAGCGCGTCCGCCGTAGGAGCCGCATAGGTGAGGTCGCGCACGTGCGACAGGGCGCGGGCCGAGGCCGGGGCCACGTGCGTCACGTAGTCGTGCAGCGAGAGCGAACCCGCCCACGAGTCGAACAGCTGCGCCGCGCTGGCGCCCGCGAGCACCTGCGCCCGGAGGAACGCACCGGAGATGTCGGCTGTCCACTCCATCAGGGCCGCCCAGGCGCCGGGGTCGGCGTGCATGAGCGTGCGTGCGCGGATGTGGTCCTTGGAGGGGCCGCCCTCGACCAGGTACGCGGCGAGGGTGAAGGGCGCGCCCGCGAACCCGATCAGCGGCGTCTCGCCGAGCTCGTCGGTGGTCAGCCGCACCGCCTCCGCGATGGCCGCGAAGGTGTCGGCGCCGAGCGAGGCCGGGTCGACCTCCGCGAGCCGCTTGACGTCGTCCGCCGTGCGGACCGGATGCTCGAACACCGGACCCTTGCCGGGCTGGATCTCGACCTCCACACCGGCGAGCTTGAGCGGCACGACGATGTCGCTGAAGAAGATGCCGGCGTCGACCCCGTGCCGCCGCACCGGCTGCAGCGTGATCTCGCTCGCCATCGCGGGGTCGAGGCACGCGTCGAGCATGCGCGTCCCGACGCGCAGCTCGCGGTACTCCGGCAGCGACCGGCCGGCCTGCCGCATGAACCAGACGGGCGTCACCTCCGGCCGGTCGGCCTGATAGGCGCGGACGAGCCGGCTGGAGCCGGTCAGTCCGGCGGAGAGCGGGTGGGCGTCTGGGAGGTTGGTCACGCATCGATTCTGCCAGGGCGGTGCCTGCCAATCCCCCGGGAATCCGCCGGCGCTCCCGGGGCCGCCGGGCCGCTCGATTCGAAGACGGTTCCGAGCGGGCGTAGGCTTTCCTCCGTGCTTCTCTGCTTCTCGTCGAGCCACCGGACGGCGGACTTCGACCTCCTCGAACGGCTCGAGCGCAACGCTCCGGCCGTCTCCGCCGCACTCGCAGAGCACAGTGAAGTCGTCGCCGGTTCCGTCGTGCTCGCGACCTGCAACCGGTTCGAGGCCTACCTCGACATCGACGAGCCCCTCCCCGCCGCCCGCGCCGTCTCGGCCGAGGCCGTGATCGACGCGGTGAGCGCCGCCAGCGGCATCAGCGCCGACGAGCTGCGCTCCGCCAGCAGCGTCTACTGCGACGACGCCGTGGCCGAGCACCTGTTCGCCGTCTCGAGCGGGCTGGAGTCCGTCGTCGTCGGCGAGGGCGAGATCGCCGGGCAGGTGCGCCGCGCCCTCGAGAACGCCCGCGCGACCGGAACCGTGACCAACGACCTCGAGCGGCTGTTCCAGGACGCCTCCCGCACCTCCCGCGGGGTCAAGAACCGCACCGGCATCATGACCGCCGGCCGCTCCATGGTGCGCCTCGCGCTCGATCTCGCCGAGAGCCGCGTCAGCGACTGGGCGCAGGCACGCGTGCTGCTCGTCGGCACCGGCAAGTACGCGGGCGCCAGCCTCGCCGCGCTGCGCGACAAGGGCGCCGAGGACGTGCGCGTCTTCTCCCCCTCCGGCCGGGCCGCGAAGTTCGCGCACTCGCACGACATCCTCCCCGTCGAGGCCGACGGACTGGTGGAGGCGCTGGCCGAGAGCGACCTCGTCGTCACCTGTTCCGCTGTCACCGACCACGTGCTCACGCCGGCGATCGTGACGGCGGCGCAGCGCCTCCCCGGGGCCCGCGAGCGCCGCCTGGTCATCGACCTGGGCCTCCCCCGCAACGTCGACCCCGCCGTCGCCGAGCTGCACGGCGTCGAGCTGCTCGACCTCGAGACCATCAGCATCCACGCGCCGCTGGAGGAGCTGAACGCCGCCGACGACGCCCGCGAGATCGTCGACGCCGCCGCCGCGGAGTTCGCCGCCAAGCGCGCGGAGCAGGCCGTCACCCCGGCGCTCGTCGCACTGCGCAAGCACGTGTTCGGCGTGCTGGACGCCGAGATCGAGCGCGCCCGCGGCCGCGGCGACTCCTCCGAGCAGACGGAGGCCGCGCTGCGCCACCTCGCCGGCGTGCTGCTGCACACCCCGTCGGTCCGCGCCCGCGAGCTCGCCAGGCAGGGCGACGCGCAGTCGTTCATCGACGGCGCCGGTGCGCTGTTCGGCCTGGAGGTCGAGCCCGCGGCGCCGCGCCTCTCCGCCGTCTCGCGCGACATCGCCGACGAGTCCGCCGCATCCTGAACCCGCACCCGACCCGAGGAGGAACCGTGAGCGACGAAGCCACGACTTCTGCCACGCAGACGACCGCCGCTCCGCACGCCGCGACCGGCCTGCCGTACGCCGCCGAGGAGCTGCGCACCGAGCGCCTGTGCCTGCGGCCGCTCAACACCGGCGAGCTGGACGAGGCGCAGTCGTACCAGCGCGCCCGCGACGTGGTCCGCTACCTCCACTGGGAGGTGCACGACCACGAGGAGTCGGCCAAGCGCCTCCGCAAACGCCTCGCGATGAACGGCCTGCACGAGGACGGCGACGGCATCGTCTATGCGGTCGAGCTGCTCGACGCCGATGGCGGCCACACCCGCGTCATCGGGCACATGAGCATGTTCCTCAAGTCGGCGCAGTGGGCGCAGGTCGAGCTCGGCTGGGTGTTCCACCCGGCGATCCACGGCCGCGGCTACGCCACCGAGGCGACCAAGCGCCTGCTCGACCTCGCCTTCGGCACCCTGGGCGCGCACCGCGTCTTCGCCCAGCTCGACGCCCGCAACGAGGCGTCCGCCCGGCTGTGCGAGATCGTCGGCATGCGGCAGGAGGCGCTGCTGCGCGAGCGCGAGATCAAGGACGACCGCTGGGTCGACACCGCGATCTACTCGCTGCTGGAGGACGAGTTCCGCTCCGCGCAGTGAGCACCCGCGGCTCTCGGTAGGATTGTGGCGGGCGCACTCTCGCCCGTCCAACACCTGACTTCGAGTGGGAGCACCATGGCCGCAACGTCGAGACTGGATTCCGTCATCACGCTGGCGCAGCACCGCGGATTCGTGTTCCCCTCCGGCGAGATCTACGGCGGCACCCGCTCGGCGTGGGACTACGGTCCCCTCGGCGTGGAGCTGAAGGAGAACATCAAGCGCGAGTGGTGGAACGCCTTCGTCCGCGGCCGCGGCGACATGGTCGGCCTCGACTCGGCGATCATCCTGCCGACGCCCGTGTGGGAGGCCTCCGGTCACGTCCAGGTGTTCAGCGACCCGCTCACGGAGTCGCTCATCACCCACAAGCGGTACCGCGCCGACCACCTGTTCGAGCGCTACGAGGCCGAGCACGGCCACCCGCCGGCGAACGGCCTCGACGACATCCCCGACCCGGAGCACCCGGACAAGGTCGGCCAGTGGACGCCCATCCGCCAGTTCTCCGGCCTGATGAAGACGTACCTCGGTGTCGTCGACGACGAGTCCGGCCTGCACTACATGCGACCGGAGACCGCGCAGGGCATCTTCACCGACTTCGCCGCCGTGCTGCAGACCGCGCGCAAGAAGCCGCCGTTCGGCATCGGCCAGATCGGCAAGGCGTTCCGCAACGAGATCACGCCCGGCAACTTCATCTTCCGCACCCGCGAGTTCGAGCAGATGGAGATCGAGTACTTCGTCGAGCCGGGCACCGACGAGGAGTGGTTCCAGACCTGGATCGACCTCTGCTGGGACTGGTTCGTCGATCTGGGCATCGACCCCGCGAACATCCGCCGCTTCGAGCACCCGCAGGACAAGCTGGCCCACTACTCCAAGCGCACCATCGACATCGAGTACAAGTTCGACTTCGTCGGCAGCGAGTGGGGCGAGCTCATGGGCGTCGCCAACCGCACCGACTACGACCTCAAGACGCACATCGAGCACTCCGGCAAAGACCTGAGCTACTTCGACCAGAACAAGAACGAGCGCTACGTCCCGTACGTGATCGAGCCGTCGTTCGGTCTGACCCGCGCGCTGATGGCCTTCCTCGTCGACGCGTACGACGAGGAGGAGGTGCCCAATGCCAAGGGCGGCACCGACAAGCGCACGGTCCTGCACCTCGACCCCCGGCTCGCGCCGGTCAAGGTCGCCGTGCTGCCGCTCTCGCGCAACGAGGCCCTCTCGCCGCTGGCCCGCGGCCTCGCCGACACGCTGCGCAAGCGCCGCAACGTCGACTTCGACGACTCGGGCGCGATCGGCCGGCGCTACCGCCGCCAGGACGAGATCGGCACCCCGCTCGCCGTGACCGTCGACTTCGACTCGCTCGAGGACGACGCGGTCACCGTGCGCGACCGCGACTCGATGAAGCAGGAGCGCATCCCGCTCGAGGGTCTCGACCGCTACCTCGCCGAGCGCCTCCGCGAGATCTGAGCCGCCCCCGGACGCACCGGGCCGCTAGGGTGGTGCGGAGCCGACGGAGACCACGATGAGCACCGCCCCCACCACCGAGCACGGTCGGCGCGACGAGTCACGGACTCCCGCGCACGACCAGGCACGGCCTCGCCGCTCCCTCCCGGCTCGCTTCGCGCGCGTGGCTCCTGCGAGCATCGCCCTCGCTGCGATCGTGCTGATCACGGCGCTGGTGACCGGGACCGCGTGGAGCGTCGCGACGATCGGCGGCGACGCCCTGCTGTGGGCGGCCGGTGTGACCACGACGATCCAGGCCGGGTTCTGGTGGACGCCCGTCACCGCGCTGTTCGTGCCGGAGGATCCGCTGCAGCTGGTGCTGTGCATCCTCCTCGCGCTCACCGTCTTCGCGGTCGCCGAACGCTATCTCGGGACGGTCAGGGCGGTCGCCGCGTTCCTCCTCACCGGCGTCGCGGGCATCGGGCTCGGCGTGCTCGGGCAGTGGCTCGCCGCCGGGGTGGGCGAGCTGTGGGCGACCGCGACCGAGTTCGACTTCACCCTCGACCCGACGATCGGGATCACCGGCGCGGTGGTCGCGGCGAGCGCCTTCGCGAGCGCGCTGTGGCGGCGACGCATCCGGCTCATCACCTTCGCCATCGTGCTGATGCTCGTGCTGTACAACGGCGATCAGAACAACGTCTACCGGCTGATCGCGGCGCTGCTCGGACTGGGCCTCGGCGTCGCGCTGCGGCGCACCCGGCTGCAGCGGCTGCGGCGCAGCTCGCACGGGGAGACCCGCACCCTCGTCGCCGCGCTGATCGCGATCACGGCCATCGGGCCGGTCGCCGCGCTGCTGCCGCCGGGCGGCTTCGGGCCGTTCTCGTTCGTCGCCCAGCTGTTCCGCCACGAGCAGGTCGACGTCGCCGACATCCTCGCCCGGTGCGACGCGTCGTATACGAGCGACTGCCGGCTCGGCCTCGCGCTCGTCTCGGTGCAGGGGCTGGGGCCGCTGCTGCTGTCGCTCCTCCCCCTCGTCCTGCTCGTCGTGACGGCGATCGGACTGCGTCGCGGGCGCCACTTCGCGCTCGTGCTCGGCATCGTGGTCAACGCCGCGATGCTGGTGCTGCCGTTCACGGCCCTCCCCTCCGGCGAGCTGCGGCTGGAGGTCGACAGCCTCGACGCCATGGTGCCCGCGCTCGAGGTGCTGGCGTGGGTGCTCGCCGCGATGCTCGTGCCTGCGGCCTCCATCGTCCTGCTCGTCGTCACGCGGAGGCAGTTCCAGATCAGGGCGCCGCGCGCCGCGATCGTGCGGTTCACCCTCCTGACCGTCATCTCGTTCCTGCTGCTCGGGATCGCGTACCTCGTCGCCGGCCTGGCCTCCCTGGCCGAGTACGTGCCGGACGCCACCATCGGCGACGTGTTCGCCTCGACCCTGCGGCGGTTCGTGCCGGCGGGGTTCGAGTCGGTGCTCGGCCACGTGATCGTGCCGACCTCCCTGCCTGTGGTGATCCTGTACCAGTGGATCGGTCCGGTGTTCTGGGCCATCTTCGTGGTGGCGACCATGCGGCTCTACCGGGCGACGTCGACCGGCCGCACCGCCGGCGACGAGCTGCACTTCCGCGAGCTGCTGCGCTGGGGCGGTGGAGGCACGCTCGGCTTCATGGGGACCTGGCCGGGCAATGTGTACTGGTTCAGCGAGGAGAACGACGCGGCCGTCGCCTACCGGGTGATCGGCGATGTCGCGATCACGCTCTCCGACCCGGTCTGCCGCCCGGACCGCGCCGAGCAGACCATCATCGACTTCATCTCGTTCTGCGACGCCAACAGCTGGACGCCGGTCTTCTACAGCGTGCACGGCCGCTACCTGCCGGTGTTCGAGTCGCTCGGCTGGCAGTCGATGTCGGTCGGCGAGGAGACGCTCATGCATCCGCTCACCTTCGACATGACCGGCAAGCCGTGGCAGAAGGTGCGTCAGGCGCACAACCGCGGCGTGCGCGAAGGCATCACGACCGTCTGGACGAGCTGGGACGACCTCCCGCCCCTGCAGCAGTCGCAGGTCAGCGCGCTGAGCGAGCAGTGGGTGGCCGAGAAGGAGCTGCCCGAGATGGGGTTCACTCTCGGCGGGATGGCCGAGCTGAAGGACCCGGACGTCCGGCTGTACCTCGCCTTCGACCAGGCGGGCGGCCTCCAGGCGGTCACGAGCTGGCTGCCCAGCTGGGAGGCGGGCCGCGTGACGGGCTGGACCATCGACTTCATGCGCCGGGCCGACGACAGCATGCCCGGGATCATGGAGTTCGTCATCGCCTCCGCCGCGCTGCGCATGCAGGAGGAGGGCGTGGAGGTGCTGAGCCTGTCGGGCGCTCCCCTCGCGAGCGCGCCCACGAGCCCGGGCGACCGGCCGGAGCACGACGACGAGGACGAGGAGCGGGACGAGGGCGTCATGGAACGGCTGCTCGGCTTCCTCGCCCGGACGCTGGAGCCCGCGTACGGCTTCGCCTCGCTGTTCGCCTTCAAGAGCAAGTTCAACCCGACCTACGAGACGCTGTACATGGCGTACCCCGACCCGGTGGCGCTGCCGTCGATCGGGGCCGCGATCGGCAAGGCGTACCTGCCCGACGCGAACGCGCGCGAGTACGTCGCGCTGGCGCGCACGCTCCTGCGCTGACCCGCCTGCCGTCTCCGGCGCCGGGCAGCCACCGAGTAGCAGCCGAGTACGCACGAATTCGCCCCGGTACCGCCGAGTGCGCAGACTATCCGCGTACTCGGCGGTTGCCCGGCCGGCCGCTGCCCGGCCGGCCGCGTACGGTGGGCGTATGGAGGCGGACACCACGCGGACGGCCATGATCGTCGGCGGGACGGGGCAGATCGGCTCGGCGGTCGCCCGCCGGCTCGCGCACGACGGCTGGTCCGTCCTTCTCGCCCACCGCGGCGAGCACCCCGGGGATGCGGACCTCGCCGAGCTCGACGTCACGAGCATCCGGCTCGACCGGGAGGACACCACGTCACTCGTCGAGCGCGCCCGCGGCCACGACCTGGTGCTCGACACGGTCGCGTACGAGCCGCGTCACGCCGATCAGCTCGCGCTGCTCGCCGGCGAGGTCGGATCGCTCGTCGTGATCTCGACCGGGTCGGTCTACCTCGGCCGCGACGGCGGCTACCTGGACGTGGTCACGGGTCCCGACGACTTCCCGGACTACCCGCTGCCGCTGCGCGAGAGCGATCCGATCGTCGACAACGCCGAGCGCACCTACTCCCCGCTCAAGGCGGCGCTGGAGCGGCGGCTGCTGGAGGTGGACGATCTGCCCGTGAGCATCCTGCGGCCCGGCGCCATCCACGGGCCGTTCAGCCCGGCGCTGCGCGAGTGGTACTTCATCAAGCGGGCGCTCGACGGCCGCGACCGGGTGCTGCTGGCCGACGGCGGGCGCAACCGGTTCAGCACCTCCTCCACCGTCAACCTGGCCGAACTGGTCGCGCTCTGCGCCGACCAGCCCGGCAGGCGCGTGCTGAACGCCGTGGACGACGAGAACCCGTCGGTCGCCGAGATCGCGAGCGCGGTGTACCGCACGCTCGGTCGGGAGGTCGAGCTCGACGTCTTTCCCGGGCCTCCCGTGGAGTCCGTCGGCGCGACGCCCTGGACGGTCGCGCGCCCCCTCGTCATGAGCATGGCGAAGGCGCAGGTCGAGCTGGGCTACCGGGCCCCGGTGACCTACGCCGAGGCCGTCGCGACCGCCGTCGACTGGGCCGTGCGCGAGGTCAGGACGGCGGAGCGGCGGGGGGACGGCTGGGAGACGGTGTTCCCCTCCCTCGCGCGCCGGGCGGAGGCGGACCGGTGGTTCGACTACGCGGCGGAGGACGCGTACGTGGCGGGGCGGTGATCCCTTACCGTCAGAACACGTACTCCAGGAGGTCGAGGCCGACGGTCCGCATGCCGTCGATGACGGCGAGGCGGGCGGGGAGGCTCGTGTCGTCGAAGTAGGTCGATACGGCGTACGTGACACCGGCCCGCGGGCCGCGCAGGACGCCGACCTCGCTGCGGACGCCCGCGTCCGTGCCGGTCTTGTTGACCAGCAGGATGCCGTGCTCGGCGTGCCGGTGCGAGTGCGGGTCGAGGCCGAAGGCGCTGGAGACGAGCGAGAAGTCGCTGTTGAGCGACAGCCACGAGATGACGCGCTGGCTGGTCGCCGGGCTCACGACCTCGCCACGCGCGAGCGCCGAGAACAGCCAGGTCAGCTCGTTCGCGCTGCCGACGGAGAGCTGCGGGGCGTCGTCCGGGCCGCGGTGGTCGCGCACGAGGTCGAGGAGGGCGGTGCGGGTGAGGCCGAGCGCCTCGGTGCGGGCGCTCACGGCCTCCAGTCCGACCCGGCGCAGCAGCACGTTGGTCGCGAGGTTGTCGCTGGAGGCGCCCACGAGCGCCGCCAGGTCTGCGACGGGCAGGGACGGCACGTGGAGGTGGTGCCAGATGCCCGAGTCGCCCGCCGCGTCTTGCGGGAGCCGGTCGAGCGTGGCCAGCGGGCTGAGCTCGCCGGTCTGCAGCCGGGCCGCGACCTCTACCAGCAGCAGCACCTTGCCGATGCTCGCGGTCGGCATCACCACGTGGTCGTCGACCGAGAACAGCACCTCGCCGGTGGCGAGGTCGGTGGCGCGAGCCGACACCTGCACGCCCTGCACGGCCAGCTGGCCCAGCGCGGCGAAGCCGCGGGCGAACGCCTCGCGATCACCGATCGGACCCCGATGCCGCCCACGTCGCGTTCCGGCATGCCGGGTGCGCCGCTCGGACTCCTGGGTCTGCATCGTCACGGTGTCGCTGCGCCCTTCTGCCGAGTCTGAACTGCCGGAGCTGCGGACCGCCGGGACCCGCGGTCGTCCGGCCGGGGAGGCTTCTGCCGGGCCGACGACAGAAGCGATGTTACCCCGATCGGGGGGCACCTGAGGGTGCCGATCGGGAAAGTTCGGTGCGCTCACCAGATGGTGACGCGCTCCTCGGGCGCCAGCCAGAGTGCGTCGCCCTCGGACACGCCGAAGGTCTCGTAGAAGGCGTCGATGTTGCGGACGATCTGGTTGCAGCGGAACTCGTTCGGCGAGTGCGGGTCGATCGCGAGCAGCCGGATGACCTCGGCGTCACGGCCCTTCTGCTGCCACGCCTGGGCCCACGAGAGGAAGAACCGCTCGGCGCCGGTGAGGCCGTCGATCACGGGAGGCTCCTGGCCGTCGAGCGACAGCAGGTACGCCTTCCAGGCGATGCCGAGACCGCCCAGATCGCCGATGTTCTCGCCGATGGTGAGGGCGCCGTTGACGTGGTGGTCCGGCACCTGCGCCGGGGCGAGCGCGTCGTACTGGGCGATGAGGTTCGCGGTGCGCTTCTCGAAGGCGGCGCGGTCGTCGGCGGTCCACCAGTCCTGCAGCCGGCCGTCGCCGTCGAACTTCGAGCCCTGGTCGTCGAAGCCGTGACCGATCTCGTGCCCGATGACCGCGCCGATCGCACCGTAGTTGGCGGCGGCGTCGCGCCCGGCGTCGAAGAACGGGTACTGCAGGATGGCCGCAGGGAACACGATCTCGTTGAAGCCGGGGTTGTAGTACGCGTTGATGGTCTGCGGGGTCATGAACCACTCGTCGCGGTCCAGCGGCTTGCCGATCTTGCCGAGCTCGCGGTGGAACTCGAACAGCGCCGCCGCCCGCACGTTGCCGACGAGGTCGGTCGGGTCGATCTCGAGCGCCGAGTAGTCGCGCCACTTCACCGGGAAGCCGATCTTGGGCGTGAACTTGTCGAGCTTGTCGAGGGCGCGCTCGCGGGTCTCCTCGCCCATCCACGGGAGGCTGCGGATGCTCTGCCGGTAGGCCTCGACCAGGTTGGCGACGAGCTCGTCCATCGCCTCCTTGGCCGCGGGCGGGAAGTGGCGCTCGACATAGATGCGGCCGACGGCCTCTCCCATCGCGCTCTCGACGAGAGAGACGCCGCGCTTCCAGCGCACGCGCATCTCGGGGGTGCCGGTGAGGGTCCGGCCGTAGAAGTCGAAGTTCGCGTCGACGAAGTCGCCGGTCAGGTAGGGGGCGGCGCCGTGGATGATCTGCCAGGCCAGCCAGTCCTTCCAGGCCTGCAGCCGGGTCTCGGTGAGGAGGGCGGCGATGCCCGAGGTGAACGACGGCTGCCGCAGCACGACCTCGGCGAGCGCGCCCTCGGGGGCGCCGAGCGAGGTCGCCCAGGTGTCGAGGGACGCCCGCGGGTCGCCTCCACCTCCGGCGAAGAGCGCCGCGGCGTCGGCCCAGCTGTACAGGTTGTAGGTCTTCTCGGAGTCGCGCGACTGGACGTTGTCCCAGTGGCACTTCGCGATGTCGGTCTCGAGGTCGAACACCCGCTGGGCCCGCGCGGGTGCGTCGTCGACCCCGGCTAGCTCGAACATGCGCTGGATGTGCGCGAGGAACGCCTCGCGGATCGGAGCGAACCGCTCCTCGCGGAAGTAGGACTCGTCCGGCAGCGAGATGCCGCCCTGCTCGGCGAAGACGAGGTAGCGCTCGGGGTCGCCCGGATCGTTGTCGACGAAGAGCTGGTAGAAGCCGGCCACGCCGTGGCGCTCGAGCTTCGCGAGCGTCTGCAGCAGCTCGGAGATGCTGCCCGCGTCGCTCGCGAGCGCCAGCTGCGCCGCGATCGGCTGCACGCCGAGGGCGTCGATGCGCTCCTCGTCCATGAAGCTCGTGAAGAGGTCGCCGAATGTGCGCTCCTCCGTGCCCTCTGGCGCGGTCTGCGCCGCCTCTACGATCTCGCGCACGGCGGCCTCCGCCTCCTCGGCGAGGATCATGAAGGAGCCCCAGCGCGCCTTGTCGGCGGGGATCTCGGTGCGGTCGAGCCACCGGCCGTTGACGTGCCGGAACAGGTCGTCCTGGGGGCGGGTCGCGGGGTCGAGGTCGTCGGTGGCGATGCCGGAAGCGAGCGTCATGCAGCCCAGCCTACGGCGCACCGACCTCCGGCCGCAGCCGTTCCGAGCGGGTTGTGGAAGGCTCGTGCGACGCTGCGCCTGTGGAGGAATGAGGGACGCCGCGCAGCCGCACGAACGTCAGCAGGAACAGGGCGCCGAGCGCCGCCTCGGCGAGGATCGACACCCAGCCGGACAGACTCCCGAAGCCGAGGAACGAGTACACGACGTTGACCAGCGCCGTGACACCGTACAGCGCGCCGAACACGCCGGACAGCAGCGGCCTGCTGGTCATCCGCCACCAGGGCCTCGCCGCCTGCACGGACTCGCCCGGCCCGCGGAACACGCGCGACGCCAGGTACCAGCCGGCGGCCTGCAGCACGGTCAGGACGATCGATCCGACCTCGGAGTGCAGCGCATCGAGCAGCAGCGCGAGAAGCGCCGAGACGATGACGAGGATCGCGACGACGATCCCCTTCTGCAGCGGTGTGACGAAACGCATGGTGCGGCCCCCTGGTGTTGCTCGACGCCAGCATGTCGGCACGGCCCCGCGGTGAGGCGGAGGCGCGCCGATGGCGCCGTGGCGCGTCGCTCAGCGCCTGCTCGCCCGCACCTGCTCCCACTCCCCGATCAGCTCGGGGAGGCGCTCTTGCAGGAAGCGGTAGAAGCCCGCCATGTCGGCGAGCCGCTCGGTGGCGGGCGACGCCGGGTCGTCGACGGCGGCGAGGCCGGCGTCCGCCTGTGCGGCGAGGACGCCGTAGATCGGGCTGTTCCGCACCATCAGCGCGTACCAGTCGCTCGGCAGCTGGTAGCGGTCGCGGCGGCTCCCGGTCTGGCTGAGCCGGCGGACGATGCCGATGGTCTGGAGGTACCGCACGCCTCCCGAGATCGCGGCCGGGCTCACGTCGAGCGCCTCGGCGAGCTCGGCGGCGGTCATGCCGTCCTGCTCCGTGACGGTCAGCGCCATCAGAACGCGGGCGGGCATCTTCGGGAAGCCGGCGGCGGCCAGCACCGCGGCCGCGTGCTCGCGCACCTCGCGCAGTGCCGCCTCGTCCTTCGCCACGCGCTCCTCCTCCCGTCCACCAGGCCGCCCGCGGCCGCGCTCAGCCGATCGCGAGGTCGCGGCGGCGGATGAGCACGGCGGAGGCGACAAGCGCCACGAGTGTTATCCCGAACATCCAGTATCCCCCGGTCCAGTCCGGCTCCCCGACGACGACGGGGGCGTCGGCGAAGGGCGAGACGTGGCGCAGCCAGTCGGGCAGCTGCACCAGCCCGCCGAAGACGCCGATGAACGCGCCGACGCCGAGCGCCGCCCACCCGACCGGGATCGTGGCCGCCGGGAGCAGCACGAACACCAGGGTGAGGACGCCCAGGTACGAGAGCGCGACCGGAAGCTGCGCCGCGGCGGCGGCGAAGGAGTCGCCGATGCGCGCCGCGTCCTCTCCGGCGCCGACCGCCGCGATGCCCGAGGCGACCGCGGCTCCCAGCAGCACCAGGACCACCGCGACGACGCCGACCAGCACGAACTCCAGCAGCCAGCGGACGCGCGAGACCGGGGTGGCGAGCACCGCCTCCGCCGAACCGCTCGCCTCCTCCTGTCGCAGCCGGATGACCGCCTGCACCGCGCACGCGGCCGCCAGCACGCCGACGATCGAGAAGATCGCCGAGATGAACAGCTGCGCCAGCGGGCCGGAGCCGCCCGCGCCGATCCTCCCGATCGCCTCCCGGATGTTGGACAGGCTCGGATCGTCCGCCATCGATCCGCTGACCACGCTGCCGAGGGCGCCGGCCAGCAGGCCGGTCGCGATGCCCCCGAGCGTCCAGCCGAGGACGACGGGCCACTGCAGCCGCCAGGCCAGGCCGAGCGGTCCGCGCAGCGTGGGCGACGCGTCCCTCCGTCCGCCGCGCTCGGGGAATACGCCGGAGCCGGAGTCGCGCACCGACTGGATCGCGAAGACCGCCCCGACGAGGATGGCCGCCAGGGCCGGCTGGAGCAGCAGCGGCCGGCCGTCGGCGGCAGTGTACGGCGCCGTCTCCTGCCCCCAGCCGATCGGACTGAGCCAGCTCGGCCAGGCCGCGGTCAGGCGGGTGCCGTCGCCGCCCGGTGTGCCGGTCGCGTCCCCGATGCCGTTGAGGACGTAGGCGAGCAGGACCACCGTCGCCGCGTAACCGTTCGCGCCCCGGGAGGTCGACATCAGCTGCGAGAACAGGAGCCCGACGCCGAGGAAGGCCAGCCCGGTCCCTCCGATGGCCGCCCCGGCGATCAGCGAACCCTGCACCGGGAGCCCCGAGACGATGAAGGCGCCCGCCGTGGCGATGGCCAGCACGACGTCGACGATCACCCCGTGCACGACGGTCGCCGCGGTCGGCAGCAGGCGGCCCGCGGGAGTGGAGCCGACCAGCTCGGCACGGCCCGACTCCTCCTCCGCCCGCGAGTGCCGGACGGCGAGGAACGTGTTCATGAGGCCGGCCAGCAGCGCGAGGAAGGTGTAGATCTCGAAGAACGTCACGGCTGCCAGCCCGGTGCCCTGCGGGATCCCGCGCAACAGCAGGATGGCCGGGTTGGCGATCGCGAGCCGCACCAGCTCCGCCCGCGCCGCCGCGTCGCCGTACGTCTGCGCGATGCTCACGGTCGAGAAGGCGGCGAGCAGCGCGATGCTGAGCAGCCACACGAGCAGCTGCCAGCGGTCGCGGCGGAGCCGCTGACGGAGGAGGACGGCGACGGTGCGCGTGGCGGTCGGCGGCGACGGCGGGCGCGCGCCGCGGTCAGGATCCGGCGCCGCGTGGAGGTGGCGGGCGTCCCTGGGGTGATCCGTCGTCGCGTGGGCGCCGGCGGAGGTCATCGCCGTGCCTCCTGTCGCCCGCGGCCGGTGGCGGCCGGATCGGTGGCGGCCGGATCGGTGACGGCCGGGTCGACCGTGCCGCGTTCGTCCTCGCTCGGCTCGTCGCCGTAGTGCCGCAGGAAGAGCTCCTCGAGCGATGGCGGCGCGACGGTCAGGCCGCGCGCGTCCAGGGCGGCGAGCGCGGTGAGGACCGGCGGGAGCCCGTCGCTGTCGGCCGTGAACGTGACCCGGCCGTTCGACACGTGGAGGTCGTGGGCGGCGGGGATGGTCGCCAGCCCCTCCTGCGTCACGCTGTCGGCGGCGAACGAGACCTCGGTGCGGGTCAGGTGCCGCAGCTCGGCGAGGGTGCCCGACTCGACCGTGCGGCCGGCGCGGATGATGCTCACGCGGTCGCACAGGCGCTCGACCTCGGAGAGGATGTGGCTCGACAGCAGGACCGTCGCGCCCTCCGCCGCGATCCGGGCGACCTCGGCGGCGAAGACGGCCTCCATCAGCGGGTCGAGGCCGCTGGTCGGCTCGTCGAGGATGTAGAGGTCCGCGGGCGTCGCGAAGGCCGCGACCAGCGCGACCTTCTGCCGGTTGCCCTTGGAGTACGCGCGTCCCTTCTTGTGCGGGTCGAGCTGGAAGACGTCGAGCAGCCGCTGCTTGCGCGCGGAGTAGCCGTGCTTGTCGGCCGCACCGCCGCGCAGCCGCGACAGCAGGTCGATCGCCTCGCCGCCGGAGAGGTTGGGCCACAGGCTGACATCGCCGGGGACGTACGCGATGCGGCGGTGCAGGTCGACGGCCTCCCGCCAGGGGTCGCGGCCGAAGACGGTCGCGCGTCCGCCGCTCGCCCGGGCCAGGCCGAGGAGGATGCGGATGGTGGTGGACTTGCCGGCGCCGTTGGGTCCGAGGAAGCCGTGCACCTCGCCGGCGGGCACGACCAGGTCGAGCCCGTCGAGCGCGTGGACGCGACCGAACCGCTTGTGGAGGCCGACGGCTTCGATCACCGGGGCGGAGTGCTCGTTCATGCGCGTGAGCATACGCCGAATTCAGGAATTCGTGAAAGATATGAATTCTGGCCGTCAGCAGCCGTCGAGGATGCGCTCGAGCGCCGCCCGCTCGGCCGGCACCACCCACAGCGCGTAGCGCGCCTTCACGGCGACCTGACGCGCCGCGTACTCGCACCGGAAGCCTTTGGCGGGCGGGAGCCAGGTCGCCGCGTCGCCCGCGCCCTTGCTCTGGTTGGTGGGGCCGTCGACCGCGACCAGATTGAGCGGATCGTTGGCGAGGTGGAGGCGCTGCTCCGGCGTCAGCGCCTGGGCGCCGGTCTGCCAGGCGTTCATCAGGGCGACGACGTGGTCGATCTGCACGCGTGCGGAGGTGTCCGGACCGCGCTGGAACGCGATGCGACGGCCGGTGTACGGGTCGTCGAGCGTGCCGGAGAGCACTGTGCATCCTCCGCGGCGGACCACACCGGTCAGGTCTCGGGCGAGGATGTCGTCGCGCGTGCTGCAGCCGTTGCCGTCCACATCCTCCCAGGCCTCGCCGAAGTCGCCGACGCGGTCGTAGCCGGTCTTGGGCGCACGGCCCTTCGTGGGG
>NZ_JBPGXM010000055.1:0-22619 GCF_056755495.1 Leifsonia sp. KNZ12-8B | reverse complement strand
GACGTTGGTGGCGGGCGGGCGGGGGCGGGTCGCGGGGCTGGACGCGGGGGCGTACCTCCGCCCGACGATCTTCGCGGACGTCGACCCCGGCTCCGAGCTCGCGCAGGAGGAGATCTTCGGCCCGGTGCTCTCGGTGATCCCCTACCAGGACGAGGAGCACGCGGTGTCGATCGCGAACGGCACTCCGTACGGCCTGACGGCGGCGGTGTTCGGCGAGGCCGACCACGCCCTCCGCGTCGCTCGCTCGCTGAAGGTCGGACAGGTCTACCTCAACGGCGCCGACTTCAACCCGGCCGCACCCTTCGGCGGCTACAAGCAGTCCGGGAACGGCCGCGAGCTCGGGCGAGCGGGCGTCGAGGAGTTCACCGAGTTGAAGGCGATCCTGCGCTAGCCGGATGCGCCGTTGCGCCACCGGCGTCGTGCAGGGGCGGGCGCGCTTCGAGGTGTCTCGCATTGGTCTCCCGCCCGTCGATCGGCGTCAATGGCACGATGCGCCCGGCGGCGGGTGGGACCAGCCGTGCTCTGCTTGGCGCAACCCGGGGAGAGGGCCGCCTGAAACCCGGTGTTCCCGCTCTTACCTCACGGCTCGGCCGGGCGCATCGCAAGCTCAGACCGCCGAGGTCCCCGGTCTGTGACGAGTTGGTGCCGACAGGTCACACCCGCGGTCGCTGCCCGGTCTTAGCAGGAGAGCGGGACGACCCCGCACCTTCGGAGGAGCAATGACAACCTGGAACACCCGACTGCAACGCACCGTTCTGGCGGTCGCCGTGCTCGCGACGTTCATCGCCTTTCTGGACGGCAGCGTCGTCAATGTGGCGCTCCCGGCGATCGGCCGGGAACTGGGCGGCGGTCTCGCGGCGCAGCAGTGGGTCGTGGACGCCTACCTGCTGACGCTGGGGTCGGTGATCCTTCTGGCCGGGTCGTTGTCCGACCTCTTCGGGCGTAAGCGCGTCCTCCTGTGGGGGCTGCTCGGCTTCGGGGTGGCGTCGATCGCCTGCGCGGTGGCCCCGACCGCGGAGATCCTCATTCTCGCCCGGGGGCTGCAGGGCGTGGCCGGGGCCCTGCTGGTACCCAGTTCGCTCGCCCTGATCCTGAGCGCCTTCCAGGGGGCGGCCCAGGCTCGCGCGATCGGGGTCTGGACCGCGATCACGAGTCTCGCCAGCATCGCGGGACCCATCGTCGGCGGCGTCCTCGTCGACACGCTTTCGTGGCGCTGGGTGTTCGCCATCAACCTCGCGCCGATCGCCGCGGCCCTTCTCCTCGTTCGAGCCCTTCCTGCGGACCCTGCGGGCACGACGGGCGCGCGCGTGGATTGGGTGGGTGCGCTCCTGGGGGTCGCCGGCCTCGGGCTGCCCGTCTTCGCGCTCATCGAGAGCGGGCGGTTCGGGTGGGGTTCGCCGGTGATCCTCGGCGCGGTGGTGCTCGGCGTCCTCGCCCTCGTGGCGTTCCTGCTGTGGGAGCGCCGGGTCGCGTCCCCGATGCTCCCGCTCTCGATCTTCCGGGAGCGCGACTTCTCCGCAGGGAACGTCGCGACGGCGTTCATCTACGGCGGAGTGGCGGTCGGCACTTTCGCGCTTGCGCTCTTCCTGCAGCAGGGCGCGGGATACACCGCGACCGCGGCCGGCTTCGCGATGGTGCCGTCCAGCATCCTGCTCATCGCGCTCGCTGCCGTGTTCGGCCGCCTCAGCGGAAAGGTGGGCCCGCGGCTCCTGATGACGGTCGGACCGGCGGTCACCGGCGCCGGGTTCCTCCTCATGCAGAGGATCACGGCGAACGCCGACTATCTGACGGAGGTGCTGCCTGCGGTCTGCCTGTTCGGCATCGGGATGGCGATCACCGTCGCGCCCCTCACCGCGACGGTGCTCGGTGCCGTCGACTCGGGCCGGGCCGGGATCGCCTCGGCGGTGAACAACGCCGTGTCCCGGGTGGCGGGGCTGATCGCGGTCGCCCTCGCCGGATCGGTGGGCGGAGCGACGATCGAGCTGGCCGGGTTCCACACGCTGGTCTTCGCCGCGGCGATCGCCCTGTTCGCCGGGGCAGCGGTCTCGGGGCTCTGGATCCGGAATCCTCAGCCCGTGCCGGTGGCCACGGCAGGTGCTGGCTCGGGCCACGCACCCGTCCCCTCTCCGTCGCAGGTCGTCTCTGACTAGATCCGTCGTCGGCGCCAGCAGGTAGCATCGGTCGCATGTCCGAATCGGCTGCTGACGGCGAAGACCTCACGACAGCGGCAGAGGTCTTCGCCGAGGTGCGTCCGAGGCTGTTCGGAATCGCGTACCGGATGCTGGGCACGGTGGCCGACGCGGAGGACATCGTGCAGGACACCTGGTTGCGCTGGCAGGCCTACGACCGGTCGACGGTGCGCGAACCGGCCGCGTTCCTCGCGACGACCGCCACGCGGCTCGCGATGAACTCCTTGCGGTCCGCGCGGGTGCAGCGGGAGACCTACATCGGCCCGTGGCTGCCCGAGCCGGTCGACACGTCCGCGGACCCGACGCTGGGCGCCGAGCGCGGTGAAGCCCTCAGCTTCGCCGTGCTGGTCGTGCTGGAGCGACTCTCGCCCGCGGAGCGTGCCGCATACGTGCTTCGCGAGGCCTTCGACTACCCGTACGCCGACATCGGCCGGATCATCGAGGCGAGCGAGCAGTCCGCGCGCCAGCTGGTCAGCCGTGCCCGCAAGCACCTGGCTGCCGAGAAGCGCTCACGTGTCGTCAGCGAAGCGGAACGCACCCGGCTGCTGACCGCGTTCATGGCTGCCGCTGAACGAGGAGACATGGAGGAACTCGAGAAGCTCTTCGCCGCCGACGTCGTCTCGCTGTCGGACGGCGGTGGCGTCGTGCGGGCGACGCGCATCCCTGTGGTCGGCGTCACCACCGTGGCCAAGTACATCCACGCTTTCGCGTCACGGTTCTGGCAGGGCGCGGTCATGCGGCTCTCGGAGGTCAACGGCGAGCCCGCCATCCTCGCCACCCGGGACGGAGCCGTCTTCGCGGCCGTCACGGCCGAGGTCGGCGACGACGGGATCAGCCGTCTCTTCTGGATTCTGAACCCGGGCAAGCTGGAGCGTCTGCCGGCGGCCTGATGTCACAGAACCACCGCCTGTCCGGTCATAGCTGAGCGGGCGGCCACGAGGCCGTCACTCGTCGTGCGGTCCGGCAGGGGTGCGGACCGCAGGGGCCGAGGATGTCGGCAGGGTTGCCGGTGAGGACCGAGTGCATGAGACGATCGCCGAACGCGCGCGGGCGACCCGATCCAGAACGGTGCCGCGCCGTCGAGGTGTTCCTCCGAGCTCTGGAGGAGGGCGATCTCGCCGGTCTCATCCACGTCGTCGGTCCGACCCCGCGGGTCGTCGTCGACACCGGCGGAGCCCGGGGCGACCTCGATGACATCGACAGCACCGCCGAAGGATGGTGTCTTCTCTATCGTGCGCTCGGCCTCGGCACCCCGTCGGCTCTGAGCTGGGAATCGCGTCCGGTCAACGGAGTGCCAGGGCTGATCGGACGCCGTTCTGGTCGCGTTGCCAGGGTCGTCCTGCTGGCCGGTGCGGTCGGTGAGATCACGGACGTATGGATCGTCGCGAACCCCGACAAGCTCCGGCATTGGAACTCTCCGGGTTCGTGAACGACCAGGGGCCGTGTCCCCCGTTCATGTCACAACTCCAGGACGGCAGTGGTCATAGCTGGGCGAGAGGGCGCGACCGCGGCCTCCGACGACACCGATCGAGGAGTACCGACATGAGTAGACCGATTCTGGAGAAGGAGGCGCAGGACATCGTCGACGCGACGTCCACGCCGCCATTCCTCTACGAGCTCGGACCGGAAGGCGCGCGGAAGGTGCTGGATGACATCCAGTCGGCGCCGATCCACCGGCCGGACGTCGACGAGAAGTGGATCACCGTCCCGGCACCCGTCGGGGATGTGCGTGTGCGGATCATCAAGCCCGTCCATGCGCCCGCCGAGCTTCCCGTCATCCTGTACATCCACGGCGGCGGCTGGGTCATCGGCGACGCGGGGACCCACGACCGGCTCGTCCGCGAGCTGGCCGTCGGAGCACGAGCGGCACTGGCGTTCGTCGAGTACGACCGCTCGCCCGAGGCGCAGTACCCCGTCGCTATCGAGCAGGCGTACGCCACCGCTCAGTGGCTGACCGTGCACGGCGCAGAGCATGGGCTGGACGTCTCCCGGCTCGCCATCGCCGGCGACTCCGTCGGCGGAAACATGACGGCCGCTGTCGCGCTCATGGCGAAGCAGCGCGGGGACGTCACGTTCGTGCACCAGTCGATGTACTACCCGGTGACCGACGCCGCCCAGGACACCGAGTCCTATCGCGAGTTCGCCGAAGGCGCGTACCTCACCGCCAAGGGGATGGCGTGGTTCTGGGACGCCTATCTGCCTGACGTCGCCAAGCGCGCCGAGATCACCGCTTCTCCGCTGCGCGCGACCCTCGACGATCTCGCCGGGTTGCCGGAGGCGTTCGTGATCGTCGACGAGAACGACGTCCTTCGCGATGAGGGCGAGGCCTACGCCCGCAAGCTCACCCAGGCCGGCGTGCGGACCACCTCCGTCCGCTACAACGGCACGGTTCACGACTTCATGATGCTCAACCCGCTGCGGTCCTCCGCCGCCGTGACCGCCGCGATCGAGCAGGCGATCGCCGTCCTGCGCACAGCACTCCACACCGACTACTGAAACACGAGGAGAGAGAAAATGACTGATCAGAAGCCTGCCGTGGTGCTGGTCCACGGCGCCTTCGCGGAGTCCGCGAGCTGGAACGGCGTCATCGAGCGCCTCCACCAGAGCGGAGTCGAGAGCATCGCCGTCGCGAACCCGCTCCGCAGCCTCGCGGGCGACGCCGCCTACCTGCGCGATGTGATCGCGTCCGTCGGACGACCCGTCGTGCTGGTGGGGCACTCGTACGGTGGACTCGTGATCTCCGAGGCCTCCTCGGAGAACGATGCGGTGAGCGCCCTCGTCTACGTCAACGCCTTCGTGCCGGAGCACGGGCAGACGGCGTTCGACCTCTCGAACGAGTTCCCCGGCAGCACCCTCGGAGACGCCCTCGCGACTCGCGAGCTCGCCGATGGAAGCATCGAGCTCATCATCCAGCCGGAGAAGTTCCGGCAGCAGTTCTGCGCTGACGTGTCGGCGGAGACCGCAGGGCTGATGGCGGCAACGCAACGACCGGTCACGCGGGCGGCCCTGACGGAGCCGCTCGCCTCCGAGACCCCTGGCTGGAAGACCATCCCGACGTGGTGCGTGTACAGCGACCAGGACCTCAACATCCCGGTGGCGGAGCACCGCGCGGGGGCGGAACGCGCGCGGGCTCGCGTGAGCCGCGAGGTCCCGGGCGGATCGCATGCGCTCAGCGTCTCCCAGCCCGGCCCCGTCGCCGAGACGATCCTGGCGGCCGTCGCCGCCGTCAGCGCGGCGAACGCCCCGGCGTGACCTCATGGGCGTCCCTGGCGCCGGTAACGCCAGGGACGCCCTCACGGAGCATAGGACAGGAACAATGATGAAGAGATCTCGCCTGGGCGAACTGCGGCATGTCGGCACCGCCACGTTGGATGTCGGCTACCACGAGGTCGGGAGCGCCTCGGGGCGCGCAGTGATCGTCCTCCACGGCTTTCCGTACGACGCGCACAGCTACGTGGAGGTGGCCGGTGCGCTCGCGTCCGCCGGCCGGCGGGTGATCGTCCCCTATCTCCGCGGCCACGGCCCCACAACGTTCCTCGACCCGGCGGAACCGCGCAGCGGCCAGCAGGCAGCACTGGGAACCGACGTCGTCGAGTTGATGGATGCACTCGGACTCGACGACGCCGTCCTCGCCGGCTACGACTGGGGAGGGCGGGCCGCATGTGTGGCAGCTGCCGCGTGGCCGAATCGCGTCCGGGGGCTGGTCTCGGTCAACGGCTACCTGATCCAGGACATCGCCGCAGCCGCCCGCCCGCTGCCACCGTCTCTCGAGGCGGGCTTCTGGTACTTCTACTACTTCCTCACCGAGCGTGGGCGAGCCGGTCTCGCCGCTGATCCCGCAGGCGTCGCAGAAGTGATCTGGCGCCGGAACTCTCCGCAGTGGGCCTTCTCGCCCGACGAGTTGGAGACGGTGTCCGCCTCGTTCGAGAACCCCGACTATGTCGACGTGGTGATCCACTCGTACCGTCATCGCCTCGGCTACGCGGCAGGCGCACCACGCTACGACATCCTCGAACGCTTCCTGGCGGACCAGCCGGTGATCCCCGTGCCGGCCATCACTCTTGACGGCACCGCTGACGGCAACTTCCCGGCGACCGACGGCTCTGCATCAGCCGCACATTTCACCGGTCACCGTGAGCACCGCCAGGTCGAGAACGCCGGCCACAACCTGCCGAGGGAACGTCCGGATGAATTCGTACGCGCCGTACTCGACGTAGAAGCCCTGGGCCGCTGAGGGCAGAAACGAAAAGCCCCCGGATTCCGTATCGGACCGGGGGTTCTTCTCGTGGTGGCTCCGACCGGCATCGATCCGGTGACCTTTCGATTTTCAGTCGAACGCTCTACCAACTGAGCTACAGAGCCGTGGTCGCCGTGGCGACCGTTGTGACGGAAGCCCTTCCGAATCCGGAAGGGCTTCCGTCGAAGCGACCCTGACGGGACTTGAACCCGCGACCTCCGCCGTGACAGGGCGGCACGCTAACCAACTGCGCTACAGGGCCTTGCTTGTGTATTCGATTGTAGTGGACGCCATACCTTGCGATTGACGGTGACCCCAACGGGATTCGAACCCGTGCTACCGCCGTGAAAGGGCGGCGTCCTAGGCCGCTAAACGATGGGGCCGGGCCCACCGGTTCGCTTGCGCTTTCCGATGACCACCGACACGAAAGCATACGGAACATCCGGGGAGAAAGCGAATCGGGCCCGCATCCCGGGCGGGTCCCCGCCACGACCACCGGAATCGGCAGCGCCGCCCCCGGCAATCCGCCGCCACCCCCGCCGAAATGCGTCGGAAGCGCGCCCGGCCGTGGGTGAATGGCGGGGCGGGGAGACACACCCCGTTGCTAGAGTTCCCTGTGTTGCCATCGTTACCGAAGTGATACGCGTGACGGTCGGTGACGACGGGACTGGTGTGACGGACGTTACAGAAGTGAGCGGTGCATGAGAAGCGAGGCGACCAGAGACCGACGCAGCGGACGCGCACGCCCGCGCGGCCTCCGCGCGTTCGGCCGGCTCCGCATGGGCCTCGCCGCCGTCGCGATCGCGGCCGTCGCCGTGGTCGGCTCCGTCGCCGCCCCCGCCTACGCCGACGACTACCCCTCCTGGCAGGACGTGCAGAACGCCAAGGCCAACGAGGCCGCCGCGTCGGCGCAGGTCTCCAAGATCAACGGGCTCATCAGCCAGCTGAAGGGCGAGGTCGCCTCCACGCAGGCGGAGGCCGAGAAGCGCGGCGCCGAGCTGCAGGAGGCGGAGGCCAAGCTCGACGCGGCCACCGTCCGCGCCCAGCAGCTCGAGGACCAGGCCGCCGCCAGCCAGAAGAAGGCGGACGACGCGAGCGTGCAGGCCGGCAAGCTCGCCGCCCAGCTGTATCGGACGGGTGGCCGCAACCTCACGGCCAACCTCTTCCTGAGCGGCAACGGGGCCACCAAGACGAGCCCGGACAAGCTCCTGTCCGACCTCGGCAGCATGTCGAAGCTCGTCGAGCAGTCCAACAAGGTGTACGCCGACGCGAAGGCCGCCCAGAACACCGCGTCCTCGCTCGCCGACCAGGCGGATGTCGCGAAGGCCGAGCGCGAGAAGCTCCGCGTCGCGGCCGACAACGCGCTGAAGGCCGCGATCGCCGCGGCGAAGGCGGCGCAGGACAAGCTCGCCGAGCAGCAGAAGCAGATCGTCATCATGCAGGCGCAGCTGGCCGCGCTCAAGGACACGACCGCCAAGAAGGTCGCCGGGTACGAGGCGGGCGTCGCCGCCGCCGCGGCGGCCGCCGCCGCCCGGGGCTCGGGCGGCCTGCCCGGCGGCTACGTCGGCCCGCAGGGCTGGGCGGTGCCCGCCGCCGGCCCGATCACCGACGGCTTCGGCGCGCGCCCGTCGCCCGGCGGCGTCGGCAGCACCTACCACATGGGCATCGACATCGGCGCGGGCTGCAACGCGCCGATCTACGCGGCCTTCGGCGGGACGGTGGAGTACGCCGGCCCGCTCGGCACCTACGGCAACTTCGTGCTCATCGACAACGGCAACGGCGTCGAGACGGGCTACGCGCACATCCGCGACGGCGGCATCCTCGTCGGCATCGGTCAGGGCGTGGGCGCCGGCCAGCCGATCGCGCGCGTCGGCACGACCGGAGCCTCCACCGGTTGCCACCTGCACTACGAGGTGCGGGTCGGCGGCCAGAAGATCGACGGCATCCCGTTCATGAGAGACAGGCAGGCACCCCTTGGCTGACACCGACAAGACCTCCCGCCTCCGCCCCGGCCTCGCCATCGGCGCGGGCGTCATGGGCGCCGTCACGGCCTCCATCGGCATCGTCACGCCGGCGCAGGCCGTCGACTACCCGTCGTGGAACGACGTGCAGCAGGCCAAGGACAACGTCTCCAATCAGCAGGCGATGATCGCCAACATCACGACGCTGATCGGCAACCTGCAGTCGAGCGTCGACGCCGCGCGCATCCAGTCCGAGAAGGCGGCCGAGGCGTACTTCCAGGCGAAGGACGCGCTCGAAGCCGCGACCAAGAAGCAGGCCGACCTCGAGGGCCAGGCCGCTGCCGCCGCCGAGAAGGCCAAGACCTCGCAGATGCGTGCCGGTCTCCTCGCCTCGCACCTCGCCAAGTCCGCCGGGGGCGGCGACCTCACCGGCGAGCTGCTGCTGAAGGGTGGAGGCTCGGGCTCCGACGCCGACAAGCTCCTGTTCCAGCTCGGCACGATGAGCAAGCTGACCGAGCAGTCGAAGGCCGTGTACGAGCAGGCGACGAAGGACAAGAACGCCGCCGAGTCGCTCAGCGCCCAGGCGAAGGTCGCCAAGACCGAGCGCACGAAGCTGGCGAGCCAGGCCGAGACGGCGCTGGCCGCCGCCAAGGAGGCTCAGGCCGCCGCGCAGAGCGCGCTCGCCGAGCAGCAGAGCAAGTCGACCGAGCTGGTCGCGCAACTCGCCACGCTCAAGAACACCTCGGCGCAGGTCGAGGCGGCGTACCTCCAGGGCGAGCAGATCAAGGCCCAGCAGGAGGCGGCGCGCAAGGCCCAGGAGGAGGCCGAGCGGCAGCGCCAGCTGCAGCAGCAACAGCAGCAGCAGCAGGAGCAGCAGCAGGACTCCGGCGGCGGTGGCGGCGGCGCGCCCGCGCCGAGCGGCGGCGGCGGAGGCGGCTCGTCCAGCGGCGGCGGCAGCGGCCCGGTGGCCCCGCCGAACGGCAACGTCGTCGAGACCGCGATCTCGTACGCCCGCGCCCAGCTCGGCAAGCCGTACATCTTCGGCGGCGAAGGCCCCGGCGGCTACGACTGCTCGGGCCTGACGATGAAGGCGTACGCGTACGCCGGCCTGTACATCGGCAGCCACTCCGTCAACAACCAGTACTTCACCGCGCAGGGGCGCGGCCAGCTCGTCTCCTACTGGGACAAGCAGCCAGGCGACCTCATCTTCTGGGGGAGCGGTCCTGGCGACTTCTACCACGTCGGCATCTACATCGGCGGCGGCCAGATGATCGCGGCCCCGACAGAGGGCGACGTCGTCAAGATCCAGTCCGTCTGGGGCACCCCCTGGTCCCAGGTGGCCCGCCCCTCCGCCTAGCCCGCCTCCGCCTAGCCCGCGAGCACAGGAAAAATGCCCCCGATCGGCTCGATCGGGGGCATTTTTCCTGTACTCGGCGGCTGGCACCGGGACCAGCCGGGTCAGTGGCCCTCGGCGGCCAGCTTGGCGATGGCCTTCTGGACCAGCGCGTCGGCGGCGGCCGCGTCGCCCCAGCCCTCGATGTTGACGAACTTGCCCGGCTCGAGGTCCTTGTAGCGGGCGAAGAAGTGCTCGATCTCCTTGCGGGTCTGCTCCGGGATGTCGTTCACGTCCTGGATGTGCTGCCAGCGCGGGTCCTTGTGCGGCACGGCGATGATCTTCGCGTCGCCGCCCGCCTCGTCGCTCATGTTGAGCACGGCGACCGGGCGCACCTTCACGCCGACGCCCGGGAACACCGGGTACTCGAGCAGCACCAGCGCGTCCAGCGGGTCGCCGTCGTCGCCGAGGGTGTTCTCGAAGAAGCCGTAGTCGGTCGGGTACACGAAGCTCGTGAACAGCACGCGGTCGAGGTAGACGCGGCCGGTCTCGTGGTCCACCTCGTACTTGTTGCGGCTCCCCTTGGGGATCTCGATGACGACGTCGTATTCGGCCATGCCGGTTCTCCTTAGCTCGGGGGAAGACTGCACTAACGTTACTGGATGCCCCTCAACGGAACCCCGGACGCCGACGCCGCCCGAGGCCCCCGCCGGCCCCGGCTGACGCCCCCGATCGCCGACGCGAGGCGGGCCGTCCGGGAGGCGCTCGCCGCCGCGGCCGCGCTCCCGCAGCCCGACCCGCACGACGACCACGGCCCCGTGAGGCCCGAGCCGCTCGCGCCCGGCGCCCTCCTGCTCGTGGGACTGAGCGGAGGAGCGGACTCGCTCGCCCTGGCCGCCGCCACCGCCTTCGAGGCGCCGCGCGCCGGCTACCGGGCGGGCGCGGTCGTCGTCGACCACGGACTGCAGGAGGGGTCGGCCGGCATCGCCGAACGCGCCGCCGAGCAGGCGCGCACCCTCGGCCTCGACCAGGTGCTCGTCGAACGCGTGGAGGTGGACCATGCGGCCGGAGGGCCGGAGGCCGCCGCCCGGACAGCGCGCCATGCCGCCTTCGACCGCGCGGCGACGGCGACCGGCGCCTCCCGCATCCTGCTCGCCCACACCCTCGACGACCAGGCCGAGACGGTGCTGCTCGGCCTCGCCCGCGGCTCCGGCCCGTCGAGCCTGCAGGGCATGCGCCCGGACACGGGGAGGTTGCTGCGCCCGTTCCTCGGCCTGCGCCGCACGGCGACGCGCGCCTTCTGCGCCGACAGCGGGCTGGAGGCGTGGGACGACCCGCACAACGAGGACCGCTCGTTCACCCGCGTCCGCGTCCGGCACGACGTGCTGCCGGTACTCGAGCGCGAGCTCGGCCCCGGCGTCGCGGAGGCGCTGGCGCGCACCGCCGAGCAGCTCCGCGAGGACGACGACGCACTCGACGGCCTCGCCCTGGAGTGGGCGCTGGAGCTCGTGAGCCAGACCGACGACGGCGCGGTCGCGCTCGACGTGCGGGGTCTCGCCGCCGACCCGCCCGCCCTCCGCCAGCGCATCATCCGCCTCGTCGTGTCCGCCGAGTTCGGCGTCTCGCTCTCCCGTGCGCACACGCTGGCGGTGGCGGAGCTGATCACCGCCTGGCACGGGCAGGGACCGCTCGACCTGCCAGGCGTTAGAGTGGTCAGGCAGAACGGGCTGCTCACGTTTCACCCCAACAGCTAAAGGACCAGCACCCCTCCATGGAACTCACGGACGTCCAGAACGACCTGACCGAGATTCTGATCACCGAGGAGCAGATCCGCTCCCGCATCGCCGAGCTGAGCCGCGACATCGAGCGCGACTACGCCGGCAAGGACGTCCTCCTGGTGGGCGTGCTCAAGGGCGCCGTCATGGTGATGGCCGACCTGTCGCGCGAGCTGGCCATCCCGGTGACGATGGACTGGATGGCCGTCAGCTCCTACGGCAGCGGCACGCAGTCGAGCGGCGTGGTGCGCATCCTCAAGGACCTCGACACGGACCTCGAGGGCAAGACCGTCCTGATCGTCGAGGACATCATCGACTCGGGGCTGACCCTGTCGTGGCTGCTCGCGAACCTGCGCAGCCGCAACCCGGAGTCGATCGAGATCTTCACCCTCCTCCGCAAGCCGGAGGCCGCCCGCGTCGAGATCGACGTGAAGTACGTGGGCTTCGACATCCCGAACAAGTTCGTCGTCGGCTACGGCCTCGACTACGCCGAGCGCTACCGCAACCTCCGCGGCGTCGGCATCCTCGCTCCGGCCGTCTACAGCTGACGGCTGCGGTTCACGCCGCCGCCCGCAGAGCGCGCACGCAGCGCTCGATCGCGGGGCGCACGGCGAGGTCGGGATCGACGGTGAGCCGGTGCAGGATGAGCCCGTCACCCAGCGCCATGATCGCCCGGGTGGCGGGGTCGGGATCGGGGATCCCCGCCGCTCTGACGAGCCGCTCGGTCCAGCGCTCGAACTCCTGCCGCTGCCGCCGCAGGGCCGCCCCGAGCTCGGGGTCGGCCGCCAGCTCCAGGAAGAGGGCGTAGCGCGCCCGGGTGCGCACGGCGAACGGGCCGGTCAGCAGCTCGATGACCGCACTGAGCCCCTCCGCCAGGCTGCGTTGGTCGGGTGGGGTCTCGAGCCCCGTCGGGGCGAAGCCGGCCCGCTCGCTCTCGCCGATCCAGTCGACGATCCCGGCGAGCAGCGCCCGGCGCGTGCGGAACCAGTTCGACGTGGACCCGGCGGGCAGCCCGGCCGCCGCGTCCACGCGCGCGTGGCTGAGCGCTCTCACGCCCTCGGTGCCGAGCACCTCCACCGCGGCGTCCAGTGCGCGCTCTCGTGTCGTCGGCATTCCGCATCCTCCCCGTCGGGGTTACTATGACTCTAGTGCACACTATGAATCTAGTAAGTGTGCCGCGACGAAGGAGTCGTCATGAGCACGGTCAGCATCCATCCGGTGGCGGCCGAGTCCTCCGCCTGGTCACCCGCACTGCCGGCGGCGCCCGGATTCGAGCACCTCGTCGTCGAGACCCCCGGTCTGCGCAGCCATGTCGCCGCGCTCGGCGACGGCGACCCGGTGATCCTGCTGCACGGCTTCCCCGCGCACTGGTGGCAGTGGAGGGAGATCGCTCCCGTCATCGCCCGCGCCGGCCATCGGGTGCTCTGCCCTGACCTCCGCGGAACGGGATGGACCTCGGCCGACGACCCGCGCATCGACCGGGAGTCCCACTGCCGCGACCTCGTCGCCCTGCTCGACGCCCTGGGCATCGAGCGCGCTCATCTCCTGGCCCACGACCTGGGCGCCATCGGTGCGGGTCAGCTCGCCTAGGCGCATCCGGAGCGGGTGCGGTCGCTCGTCCAGCTCTCGGTGCCTCCGTTCTTCATGTCGGTCGGCCTGACGGTGATGAGCGGGTTCCGCCACATGCCGGCGCTGCTCCGGCACCGCCGCGGCCGCTCGCTCGCCGGCCTCTTCGACCCCGGGCACATCGCCCATCCGCTGGCGCCGGAGACCATCGACGCGTACCTCGCGCCGTTCGACCGGCCCGAGATCGACGACGCCGTCCGGCGGCTGTTCCGCGGCATGGCCGTGCCGGTGTCCCTGCAACTCGCGCGCGGCGCGTTCGCCCGCCGGCGCCTCCGGCCCCCGACCCTCGCCGTGTTCGGCCGGCTCGACCACCCGTGGGACGAACCCGTGCTCCGCCGCCTCTGCGGAGACGTCTCCCTGCACGCGGACCGCTTCGCGTTCGCCTTCGTCGACGACGCGGCCCACTTCATCACCGACGACGCTCCGGAGGAGGTCGCCGCGAGGGCGCTGGAGTGGTTCGACACCGCCGGGACGGCGCCGTAGCCCGGGCGTCCCGACCGCCTCGGCGGCCCCTCCCGCACCGGGCGCGCCCAGAGCGAACACGCAGCCGACCCACAGCGCCCAGGCGGTACTGTGATCGCATCATGAACGTCAAGAAGATCTTCCGCGGCCCGATCCTGTACGTCGTGCTCGCGATCATCGCGGTGTGGATCGGCTCGAGCCTGATCACGATGTCGGGCTTCAAGGGGGTCTCCACGCAGAAGGGCCTCGAGCTCCTGCAGGAGGACAAGGTCTCCAGCGCCAAGATCGTCGACGGCGAGAACCGCGTCGATCTGACGCTCAAGAAGGCCGAGGGCGACCTCGGCACGCAGGTGCAGTTCTACTACGTGACCCCCCGCGGCGAGGATGTCGTGCAGGCGATCGACAACGCCAACCTGCCCAAGGGCTACGACGACGAGGTGCCGCAGCCGAACTGGCTGGTCAACATCCTCGGCTTCCTGATCCCGGCGCTGCTGATCGGCGTCTTCTTCTGGATCATGATCTCGGGCATGCAGGGCGGCGGCAACAAGGTCATGCAGTTCGGCAAGTCGCGGGCGAAGCTCGTCACGAAGGAGACCCCGAAGGTCACCTTCGACGACGTGGCCGGCTCCGACGAGGCCATCGAGGAGCTGCAGGAGATCAAGGACTTCCTGAAGGAGCCCGCCAAGTTCCAGGCGGTCGGCGCGCGCATCCCCAAGGGCGTGCTGCTGTACGGCCCTCCCGGCACCGGCAAGACGCTGCTCGCCCGCGCGGTCGCGGGTGAGGCGGGCGTCCCCTTCTACTCCATCTCGGGCTCCGACTTCGTCGAGATGTTCGTCGGCGTCGGCGCGAGCCGCGTCCGCGACCTGTTCCAGCAGGCCAAGGAGAACTCGCCTGCCATCATCTTCATCGACGAGATCGACGCGGTCGGCCGTCACCGCGGCGCCGGCCTCGGCGGCGGTCACGACGAGCGCGAGCAGACGCTGAACCAGCTCCTCGTGGAGATGGACGGCTTCGACCCCAAGACGAACGTCATCCTGATCGCGGCGACGAACCGCCCCGACATCCTCGACCCCGCGCTGCTGCGCCCCGGCCGCTTCGACCGGCAGATCGGCGTGGACGCGCCCGACCTCCTTGGCCGCAAGAAGATCCTCGAGGTGCACGGCCGCGGCAAGCCGCTCGCGGCCTCCGTCGACCTCGAGGTGCTCGCCCGCAAGACGCCGGGCTTCACCGGCGCCGACCTGGCCAACGTGCTCAACGAGGCCGCGCTGCTCACCGCCCGCTCCAACGCGCAGCTCATCGACAACCGCGCGCTCGACGAGGCCGTGGACCGCGTGATCGCCGGCCCGCAGAAGCGCACCAGGGTCATGAAGGACCAGGAGAAGCTGATCACCGCCTACCACGAGGGCGGCCACGCGCTCGCGGCGGCGGCCATGCGCCACACCGACCCGGTGACGAAGATCACGATCCTCCCGCGCGGACGCGCCCTCGGCTACACGATGGTGATGCCGCTGGAGGACAAGTACTCGGTCACCCGCAACGAGCTGCTCGACCAGCTCGCGTATGCGATGGGCGGCCGCGTCGCCGAGGAGATCGTGTTCCACGACCCGACGACCGGCGCCTCCAACGACATCGAGAAGGCCACCTCCATCGCCCGCAAGATGGTCACCGAGTACGGCATGAGCGCCGACATCGGCTCGGTCAAGCTGGGCCAGGCCAACGGCGAGATGTTCCTCGGCCGTGACATGGGTCACCAGCGCGACTACTCCGAGCGGATCGCCGAGCGCGTCGACTCCGAGGTGCGGGCGCTGATCGAGAAGGCGCACGACGAGGCGTGGGAGGTGCTCAACAACAACCGGGCCATCCTCGACCGGCTCGCCGCGGCCCTCCTGGAGCACGAGACCCTCGACCACAACCAGATCGCCGAGATCTTCGCCGACGTCGAGAAGCTGCCCGAGCGCCCGCAGTGGCTCTCGAGCGACAAGCGGCCCCTCTCCGACGTGCCGCCGATCGAGTTCCCGAAGGCCCCGATCGACGCCGGCGCCGTCGACGGCGGTGTCGACTCCGAGCCTCCCGCGTCCAAGCCGAAGCGCTCGCCCGCCATCAAGCCGCGGCCAGCGACCGCGTAGGCCGCAGCCGTCGCCCGCATGACCGGATTCGATCGCGCACGCATCGAGGCGGCCGTCGCCGAGATCCTCGCCGCCATCGGCGAGGATCCGGCGCGTCCGGGCCTCGCCGCCACCCCGTCGCGGGTGGCGGACGCGTACGAGGAGTTCTTCGCCGGCCTCGGCGTCGACGCGGCCGCCGAGCTGGGTGAGCCGATCCCGCTGGAGGGGCGCGCCGAGACCGTGCTGCTGCGCGACATCGCCTTCCGCTCGGTGTGCGAGCACCACCTCCTGCCCTTCCTCGGCGTCGCCCATGTGGCGTACCTGCCGGGGGAGGCCGTGGTCGGCCTGGGCCGCATCCCGCGCGTGATCGAGGCGCTCGCCGCCCGCCCGCAGATCCAGGAGCGGCTGACCGAGCAGATCGCGGACGCCGTCGAGGAGGGTGCGGGTGCACGCGGCGTGCTCGTCGTGCTCGACGCCTCCCACACGTGCGTCACGACGCGCGGCGCCCGCCAGACCGGTTCGACGACCGTGACCGTCGCCTCCCGCGGCGTCTTCACCGATCCGGCGGCGCGGGCCGAGCTGATGGCCCTCATCGGCGGCGCGCGCCTCGGAGGCGGCGCAGCGTGACGCTCATCATGGGCGTCCTCAACGTGACGCCGGACTCGTTCAGCGACGGCGGGCTGTGGCTGGAGCCCGAGGCGGCCGTCGAGCACGCCGTCGACCTGGTCGCTCAGGGCGCCGACATCATCGACGTGGGCGGAGAGTCGACCCGGCCGGGCGCCCTCCACCTCGACCCCGCCGAGGAGCAGGCGCGCGTCCTGCCGGTGATCCGCCGGCTCGCCGCCCAGGGCGTCATGGTCAGCGTCGACACGATGAACGCCTCCACCGCGCGGGCGGCCGCCGACGAGGGCGCGACCATCATCAACGACGTGTCCGGCGGCCTCAACGACCCGGGGATGCCCGACGCGGTGCTCGCAACGGGCCTCCAGTACGTCGTCATGCACTGGCGCGGCCGGCTCGACTCCGGCGACTCGCGCGCGGTCTACACCGACACCGTGCGGGAGGTGCGCAGCGAGCTCTCCGCCCGTGTCGCCGACCTGCTCGACCGCGGCGTCGACCCGGCGAAGCTCGTCCTCGACCCCGGACTCGGCTTCTCCAAGACGGCCCAGCACAACTGGCAGGTGCTCGCCGGCCTGCACGAGTTCGAGACCCTGGGCTACCCCGTGCTGATCGGCGCCTCCCGCAAGCGGTTCCTCGGCGCGCTGCTGCCCGAGGACGCGAGCGCCGCCGACCGCGACGCGCCGACCGCGGTCATCTCGGCCCTCGCGGCGCGCGAAGGGGTGTGGGCGGTGCGCGTGCACGACGTGGCCTCCACCCGGATCGCCCTCGATGTGGTGCGCGCGTGGCAAGCTGGACGCGATGACCAGTAGCGATGGCGGGCCGGCCGGCCCGCGACCGGCCGACGCGATCGTGCTCACCGGCCTGCGGGTGCGGGCCCATCACGGCGTGTACGCGTTCGAGCGCGAGGAGGGGCAGGATTTCGTGGTCGACGTGACCGCCTGGCTCGACCTCTCGCCCGCAGCGGGAGGGGACGACCTCGCGCGCACGGTCCACTACGGCGAGCTCGCGCAGGAGGTGCACGATGCCGTCGCGTCCGATCCCGTCGACCTCATCGAGACCGTCGCCGAGCGCGTGGCCGGCGTGGTCCTGGCCCATCCGCCCGTCCACTCGGTCGAGGTGACGGTGCACAAGCCGGACGCGCCGATCGCCGTGCCGTTCGGCGACGTCGCCGTCCGCATCCTGCGGGGGCGGTCGTGAGCGCCGGGGCGGTGGGCCGCCCGCAGCGCATGCGCGTCGGCTCGCCCGCGGTGCTGGCCTTCGGGGGCAACCTCGGCGACCGGGAGGCGACCCTCCGCGCGGCGCTCGATGCGCTGGCGGCCGAGCCGGGCCTCCATGTGGAGGCGGTCTCGGGCCTCTACGAGACGCCCGCGCTCAAGCCGGCCGGGATCGACGAGGCGGCGCCCGCGTACCTCAACGCCGTCGCGCGCATCCACACGATCCTCGACCCGCTCGCGCTGCTCGCCCTGGTGAACCGGGTGGAGGACGAGCTGGGGCGCGTCCGCGAGGAGCGCTGGGGCGACCGCACGATCGACATCGACATCGTCGACTACGGCGGCATCGTGTCGGACGACCCGCGCGTGACGCTGCCGCACCCGCGCGCCCACGAGCGCGCGTTCGTGCTGGTGCCGTGGCTGGAGGTGGATCCGGAGGCCGTGGTCGCCGGCCGCGGGCGGGTCGCCGACCTCGCGGCCGAGGCCACCGACCCGGTGACCCCGTACCGCGCCTCGGCCCCCTGGCCGAGTCGTGAGCTGAGCTCACGACTCGCGTCGAGTGGTGACATGAGCTCACGACTCGGCGAGGGCGACGGGGAGGTCCGCTCGTGAAGCGCACGCGCGTCACCACGCTGCTCGGGCTCGCGGTCGCCGGCCTGGTCGTCGGCTTCCTGGGCGAGCTGGCCGCGTCGAGCCTGGGGGCCGCCGCGTTCATCCCTCCGCTCACCCTTCCGATCACGCTCGTGGCCGTGGCGATCATCATCGTCGCGTTTGCGGTGCCGATCCGGCTGGCCGTGCGCGGGCGCAGCTCGCGCCGCATCGACCCGTTCCAGGCGATGCGCGTCGTGGTGCTCGCCAAGGCGTGCAGCCTCAGCGGCGGCCTGCTCACCGGCGCGGGCATCGGCATCCTCGCCTACCTGCTCAGCCGGGACGTCATCCCCGGCAACAACGCTGTGCTGCAGTCCGCGCTCGCGCTGGCGGGCGCCGTGGTCCTGCTCGTCGGCGGCCTGATCGCCGAGGCCTTCTGCACCCTCCCGCCCGACGATGACGACGACGACGAGCCGGAGAGCGTCCATGTCACGAACCGCTGAGCCCGCCGGCGGCGCGCCCGGCCCCGACCGCATCGACCTGAACGTCGGCGAGTGGAGGCGCGTCTCGCCCAAGTACGTCGTCGTCGTGCTCGTCGGCGCACTGATCAGCGGCATCGTGCTCGCGGCGGCCGCCGCCTTCCTGTGGCTGGTCGCGGGCTGGACGTTCGGCTGGATCCTGCTCATCGTCGTCGCGATCGGCACGGTCACCTCGCTGATCATCGCGCCGCGCCGCGCCCGCTCGATCGGGTACCTGCTGCGCGAGGACGACCTCCTGTTCCGCCGCGGGATCATGTTCCAGCGCTTCGTGTCCGTGCCGTACGGGCGGATGCAGCTGATCGACATCACGCGCGGCCCGGTCGGCCGGATGCTGGGGCTGGCCGACCTCAAGTTCGTCACGGCCGCCGCCTCCACCGGCGTCATGATCCCCGGCCTGCCCGACGCGGAGGCCGCCGAGCTGCGCGACCGCCTGGTGACGCTGGCCGAGAGCAGGCGGGCGGGGCTGTGACCGCGCCGACGCCCGCCGGCCCGCTCTCACCCGCCGAGCGCGCGGCGGAGCGGTACACCGACGGGGAGTGGCACCGCCTCCATCCCGCCACCCCGCTGCTGCGCGGCGGCATCGTGTTCGTCGCGGTGCTCGGCTTCGTGCTGTCGAACCTGCGCGAGCGGATCATCGGGTTCTTCGTCGGCGGCGACGAGTTCCGCGGCGGCGACCCGCTCGACGAGATCTACAACCGCGGCTGGGAGGGGTGGGCGCTGCTGGCGCTCGCGATCGTGCTGGTCGCCTGCATCGGCGCCTTCTACCTCGCCTGGCGGATGCACAGCTTCCGGATCACCGAGGATGCGGTGGAGGTGCGCAGCGGCATCCTCTTCCGCACGCAGCGCAAGGCGCGGCTCGACCGCATCCAGGGCATCAACGTGGTGCGGCCCGTGCTGGCCCGCATCTTCGGCGCGGCGAAGCTCGACATCACGGTCGCGGGTCACGACGCGAACGTGCAGCTCGCGTACCTCGGCTCCGCCCTCGCCGACGGTCTGCGGTCGGACGTGCTGCGGCTCGCGTCCGGCGTGCGCGCGGCGGAGGCGGCCGAGGCGGCGGCGACGGCTGCAGCGCCCGCGACGGACTCGTCGGCGGCCGACCCAGCCGCAGCAGGCGCGCCCGGGTCGGTCGCCGCGGTCCCCGGCGCGCTCGCCGGCACCGCCTCCCGCACCCAGGCGGTCGGCGACCTCGTCAACCGCCGGGTGCACGAGTTCCTTGCCCCCGAGCTCGACCCGACGGCCGCTCCACCGGAGTCGGTGGTGAAGATCCCGCCGCTGCGGCTGCTCGGCTCGCTCGTGCTGAGCGGCTTCACCGTCTTCCTGCTGTTCGTGATCGTCCTGCTGGTGTGGGGCACCGCGACCGGGTCGGTCTGGCTCGCCTTCGTCGTGCTGCCGGGCCTGATCGGCTCCGCGAGCTTCTACATCAACCGCTTCACGAAGTCGCTGCGCTACTCGATCGCCGGGACGCCGGACGGCGTGCGGGTCGGCTTCGGCCTGCTCAGCACCAGCAACGAGACGCTGCCGCCCGGCCGCATCCACGCCGTGGAGGTGCTCCAGCCGCTGCTGTGGCGGCCCTTCGGCTGGTGGCAGATCCGGATCGACACGGCGGGGCGCTCGCGCGAGAAGGGCGCGGCGGGCCAGGCGAACACGACGATGCTCCCGGTCGGGGACGCGGAGGACGTCGCACGTGTCCTGGCTCTGGTGCTGCCGGGCTTCGCGACCGCAGAGCACCGCGCGCTCATCGCGAGCGGCATGCAGTCGCGCGGCCACGACGACTGGACGAGCAGCCCGCGCCGAGCGGCGTGGCTGCGGCCGTTCTCGTGGCAGCGCACCGGGTACCGGCTCGTCGACGGCGCCGTACTGCTCCGCCGCGGCATCGTGTGGCGCAGCCTCGCGCTCGTGCCGCTCGCGCGCCTGCAGAGCCTCGAGCTGCAGCAGGGTCCCGTCGAGCGCGCGCTGCGGCTGGCCGAGGCGCGCTTCCACACGGTCAGCGGACCGGTCCGCCCGCGCCTGGCGGCGATGGACGCCGAGGAGGGCGTGCGGCTGTTCCAGGCCGTCGCCGCCGGCGCGGTGACCGCCGCCGAGAGCGACCACAGCCACCGGTGGGGGAGGCTGGAGCAGCCGCCGGCGCCGGTTCGACCGGCACAGGCCGCACCGACGGAGACCGCCACGACCGAGGGAGATCAGCCATGAGCGCCGCGCAGCGATCCGGACGACTCGGCCTCGGCGTCGTCGGCGCCGGCCGCGTCGGCCCCGTGCTCGGCGCCGCGCTCGCCGGTGCCGGCCACGCCGTGGTCGGTGTCACCGCCGTCTCCGAGGCGAGCCGGGAACGGGCGGAGGCGATGCTGCCGCAGGCGCCGCTGCTCGACGTGCCGACGCTGATCGAGCGCAGCGAGCTCGTGCTTCTCGCGGTGCCGGACGCCGAGCTGCCCGGCCTCGTCGCCGGGCTCGCGGCGACCGGCACGTGGCAGCCCGGCCAGATCGTGCTGCACACCGCGCCCGGCTACGGCATCGGGGTGCTGCAGCCGGCGGCCGCTGCGGGGGCCATCCCGCTCGCCGTGCATCCCGCGCTGGAGTTCACCGGGACGAGCCTCGACCTCGCCCGGCTGGCCGAGAGCTACTTCGCCGTGACCGCTCCCGCGCCCGTGCTGCCGATCGCGCAGGCGCTGGTGGTCGAGATGGGCGGCGAGCCGGTCGTGGTGGCCGAGGAGGACCGCCCGGCCTACGCGGAGGCGATCGCCACCGCGACCGCCTTCTCCCGCTCGATCGTGGAGCAGTCGACCGGCATCCTGCAGCGGATCGGCGTCGAGCATCCCGGTTCGTTCCTCAGCTCGCTCGTGCGCTCGGCGGTCGACAACGCGCTCACCCGCGCGGGCGCCCGCCCGAGCATCGACGACGTCCTTGACGCGCTGCAGGACGGCCGTCCGGCGGCCGAGCCAGGCGATCCCCGCGACGACGGCCGCGGCTGGTACCTCGGCGGCGAGTAGCCTGGTTGCCGGCCGTCTCCCGCGCGCCCGCCCGGGCGCCCCGGCCGGAAGGAGCCCGATGCCCCAGGTCGTCACCACCATCTCCGAGCTGCGCGAGCGCATCGCCGCCGCGCGCGCCGACGCCCGCCTGGAGGGTCCGGCCGACGCCCCGGCCGCACGGGTCGTCCTGGTGCCGACGATGGGCGCGCTGCACGACGGACACCGTCGGCTGGTCTCGGCCGCCCGCGACCTCGGCGGGATCGTGGTCGTCTCGATCTTCGTGAACCCGCTGCAGTTCGGCGCGGGGGAGGACCTCGACCGCTACCCGCGCACGCTCGACGCCGATGTGGCGGCGCTGGAGGGGCTCGCCGATCTGGTGTTCGCCCCGAGCGCCGCCGAGATGTACCCGCACGGCCCCGCCTCCACCCGTGTCGTCGCGGGGGAGGCCGGCTCGCGCTACGAGGGCGCCTCCCGCCCCGGGCACTTCGACGGCGTGCTGACCGTCGTCGCGAAGCTGTTCAACATCGTCCAGCCCGATGTCGCCGTGTTCGGGCAGAAGGACGCCCAGCAGGTGCACCTCGTCGGCCGGATGGTGGACGACCTGGACCTGCCGCTGCGCATCGCCGTGATCGACACCGTGCGCGAGGATGACGGGCTCGCGCTCTCCAGCCGCAACCGGTACCTCGACGACGAGCAGCGCACGTCCGCCGTCGTCCTCTCCCGCGCACTGGCGGCGGGCGCCGACGCCGCCGAGGGAGGCGTGGAGGCCGTGCTCGCCGCGGCCCGCGCCACCCTGGAGGCCGAGCCAGCCGTTAAGCTGGACTACCTGGTGGCCGTCGACCCGGACTCGTTCGCCGAGGCCGGGCCGGAGCATCACGGGCCCGCGCTGCTGCTGATCGCCGCCCGCGTCGGCACGACGCGGCTGATCGACAACCGCCGGGTCACGCTCGCCTGAGCACGACGCTCGGCCGAGCACGACGCTCCACGCCAACCCACGACGCCCACCCAC
>NZ_JBPGXM010000054.1:0-22790 GCF_056755495.1 Leifsonia sp. KNZ12-8B | reverse complement strand
CTGGAATCGCTCCCAGAGGGCATTTTTCGTGTACTCGGCGGCTGGTCGCCGGGCCGGTTACGCGCGGTTCTCCGGGCTCGGGAGGTGGTGCGCCCACCAGTCGAGGATGATGTCGAAGCGCTGCCGGCGGTGGCGCGGGCGGCCGGAGCGGCTCAGCTCGTGGTCCTCGCCCGGGAAGATGACGAGCTCCGCCTCCACGCCGTTGCGCTTGAGCGCGGCGTAGTAGCGCTCGGCCTGCCCCAGCGGGCAGCGGAGGTCCGCGGCCGAGTGCAGCACCAGCGTCGGCGTCGTGACGCGGTCGACCACCGCCTGCGGGCTCTGCGACCGCATCAGCTCGGGGTCCGTGCCGACGTATTCGTCGCCGAAGAAGCTGCCGATGTCGCTCGTCCCGACGAACGCGTCCGGGTCGAGGAACCCGCGCTCGACGATCGCCGCGGCGAACCGGTAGTCGTGCGCGATCGTCCACGCGGTGAGGTACCCGCCGTACGAGCCGCCCATGATGCCGACGCGGTCGCCGTCGAGCCCCGGCACCTCGGCGACGGCGCCGTCGAGGAAGTCGAGCACGTCGTCGAGGTCGGCCGTGCCCATCCGCTGCCGGATGACGCGCCCGTGCTCCTGCCCGTAGCCCGCCGAGCCGCGCGGGTTGCACATCACGACGACATAGCCCGCGGCCGCGTACACCTGCGCCTCGTCGAACAGCGCGGCGGTGTACGAGGCGTACGGACCGCCGTGGATGTTGAGCAGCACCGGGTGCGGCCCCTCCCCCTCCGGCGCGACCACCCAGCCGTGGACGGGATATCCGTCACGGCCGGTGACGGTGAGCTCGCGCGGCGCGATCACGCCGGTCTCGCGCAGGGCGCGCGAGAAGTCGGTGAGCGTGCGGAGGCCGTCGTCCGTCACCAGCGCCACGTCGCCCGCGGTCCGCGCATCCGACACGCTGGCCACCACGACGTCCCCGGCGACGCCGACGCCGCTCACGACCGTCCGGTCGTCGGTCAGCACGCGGGACGTGCCGGCGGCATCCACCTCGGTCAGCACGAGCGCGCCGCGGCGGCGGTCGCGCACGAGCACCGAGTCGTCGCGGA
This sequence comes from Leifsonia sp. KNZ12-8B, assembly GCF_056755495.1. NCBI lineage: Bacteria > Bacillati > Actinomycetota > Actinomycetes > Micrococcales > Microbacteriaceae > Leifsonia > Leifsonia sp. KNZ12-8B. The sequence continues at coordinate 21,705 of NZ_JBPGXM010000054.1, read as the reverse complement.
ACGCGACGATGTCCGACTCGGTCAGGTCGACGGTCTCGGGGTCGGTCAGCCGCCGGGGAGCGGCTGCGGCCGGCTCGACTGCGTACAGGGCGGAGTTCCTGGCCACGAAGTCGCGCCCGGTCTCCCCCAGCTCCTGGGCGGCGAAGTACAGCACCCCGTTGAGCCCGTACGTCACCGTGGAGACGCTGACGGCGCCGTGGTCGCCGGTGACGTTGCGCGGCTCGTCCGATCCGTCGACCGGCAGCAGGAACACGTCGGCGCGGAGGTCGTCGTCGCGGCTCTCGTGCCGCGCCGACACGAACGCGAGCGTGCGGCCGTCGGGCGAGAACGCGATCGCGCCGTCGTCCCAGTCCCCGGTCGTCAGCTGCGCGGCCTCCGGCACCGTGGGCTCGGGCGCGGACGACCCGTCGGCCTCGGCGACCGGCTTCACCGGCGGCTCTCCCCACACGTCGGGCACCGGCACGAGGAAGACGTGGGCGCGCCGGTCGGTGATGTAGCCGATCCCGTTCGCCTGGTAGTTCAGGGTGCGGATGCGGCGGGCGGGCTCGCTGCTCGGGTCGATGCCCTCGACGGTGCCGTAGCGCCCCTGCTCGGGGACGCGGCTCACGAACGCGAGCGAGCGCCCGTCGGGCGCCCAGACGAACTCGGTGACGCCCAGGGTGCGGTCGGTCACCGTGACCGGCTCGCCGCCGGCGGCGTCCATCACCACGAGCTGGGGAGGCGCGGAGGGCGCCGCCCGCAGGAACGCCAGCAGCCGCCCGTCTGGCGAGAACTGCGGCGCGGTGTCGCGGAAGCCGCGGGTCAGCCGGCGCGGAGCCGCGTGGCCCGCCAGCGGCACCGTCCACAGCTGGCCCACGGTCGCGTCGGCCTCGAACGAGGGATGCGTCACCGAGACGACGGCGCGGCCGCCGCCCGGGTGCACCGTCGGGGTCGAGACGCCGGTCAGCAGCCCGAGGTCGGCGGCCCTCATTCGGCGATCGGGGTGAAGCTCGACACGTCGCCGACCAGGCGCGTGTGGTCCGCCGGGATGGGGTCGACCGCCGCGGAGGCGATCTCGGCGGCGAACTCGCCGACGTTGTAGAGCTTGCCGGCGGCCTCCTTGCGCGCGTCGATCGCGCCGGGGTTCAGCCGGTTGAGCAGGGTCGCCGTGATGGTGCCCTCGATCATGTCGCCGGAGACGACCACGAACTCCACGCCCTTCTCCTCGAGCGACGGGAGGAGCTCGCGCAGCGCGTCCTCGCCTGCTCGCTTGCTCAGCGCCACGGCCTCGTACTCGGGCATCGTCGGCGTCGTGCGGATGAAGTGCGCCTGGTGGCTGGTCACGAACACGACCCGCGAACCTGCGCCGAGGAGCGGCAGCGCCGCCGTCAAGGTGTTGACCTGCGCGTCGCGGTTGAGCTGCATCGCGTAGTCCTCGGCCATCCCGGACTCCATGCCGCCGGAGGCGTTGAGGACGAGGAGGTCGAGGCCGCCCCATTCGCGCTGCACGGTGTCGAACATCGCGGCGACGGATGCCGGGTCGGTGAGGTCCGCGCCGACGACGAGCGCGGTGCCGCCCTGCTCGCGGATGGCGTCGGCGAGCTTGGCCGCGCGCGCCTCCTTGTTGCGGTAGTTGATGACGACGCTCGCGCCGGCCTCGGCGAGGTACTGCGCGGTGTCGGCGCCGATACCGCGCGACGAGCCGGTGACCAGCGCGCGCTTTCCGTCGAGGGACCCTGAGGCGAGGGGGTTTGGCACGGAGACTCCTTGCATGGTTGGGGAACTGCTCCCTGAGACTACCAAGTGGGTTCCCGCTGCCTGCTGGGCCACCTGCTACGGTCGAGACAGCAGCGCAGTGAAGGGAGCCCGTGATGGACATCCAATCCTTCGCGTGGATCGGCTGGCTCGTCCTCATCCTGATCTTCGTCGTCATCGAGATGCTGACGCTCGACCTGGTCTTCCTCATGATCGCGGTCGGCAGCCTCGGCGGCCTCGTCTCCGGCGCGTTCGGCGCCCCGTGGTGGCTGCAGCTGATCGTCGCCGCCGCGCTCTCGGTCGTGCTGGTCTTCTTCATCCGGCCGCCGCTGCTGCGTGCGCTCCGGCGAGGAGGCGACCCGGCCAAGAGCAACGTCGCGGCACTGATCGGGATGGGCGGCGTCGTCGTCTCGACGGTGTCCCGCACCACCGGGCAGGTGAAGCTCGCGATCGGCGAGACCTGGACCGCCCGCCTCGCGCAGCCGCAGGTCGGACCGGACGAGCTGGTCCCCGGCGAGCACGTCGTCGTCGTTTCCATCGAGGGGGCGACGGCCGTCGTCGCGCCCTCGCCCGTGTCGTCGGGAGCAGACGGCATCACCGAGAGGAGCGCGTCGTGAGCGACGTCGGTCAGCTGACCACCGCCATCATCGTCGCGGTGATCGTCCTGGTCATCGTGATCTTCGTGCTGGTCACCCTGTTCAAGGCGATCCGGATCATCCCGCAGGCGCGGGCCGGGGTCGTGGAGCGGCTGGGCCGGTACCACAAGACGCTCAACCCCGGGCTCAACATCGTCGTGCCGTTCATCGACAAGGTGCGCCCGCTCATCGACATGCGCGAGCAGGTGGTGTCGTTCCCGCCGCAGCCGGTGATCACCGAGGACAACCTCGTGGTCTCGATCGACACCGTCGTGTACTTCCAGGTGACGGACGCCCGCGCCGCGACCTACGAGATCGCCAACTACCTGGGCGCCGTCGAGCAGCTCACGACGACCACCCTCCGCAACGTGGTCGGCGGCCTCAACCTCGAGGAGGCGCTGACCAGCCGCGACAACATCAACGGCCAGCTGCGCATCGTCCTCGACGAGGCCACCGGCAAGTGGGGCATCCGCGTCTCCCGGGTGGAGCTGAAGGCGATCGACCCGCCCGCGTCCATCCAGGACTCGATGGAGAAGCAGATGCGCGCCGAGCGCGACCGCCGCGCCGTCATCCTCACCGCCGAGGGGACCAAGCAGTCCGAGATCCTCAACGCCGAGGGCCTGCGCCAGGCAGCCATCCTCCGCGCGGAGGGCGACGCCAAGGCCGCTGTCCTGCGCGCCGAGGGCGAGGCGCAGGCGATCACCACGGTGTTCAGCGCCATCCACGAGGGGAATCCCGACAACCTCCTGCTGGCGTACCAGTACCTGCAGACGCTGCCGAAGCTCGCGGAAGGCCCGTCGAACAAGCTGTGGATCATCCCGAGCGAGCTGACCGAGGCGCTCAAGGGCATCGGGCAGGCGTTCGGCGAACGGGCGCCCCGCCCCGACGGCACGCCCGCCGCGCCGGAGCAGGCGCCGCCGGCGTGAGCCTCCTGCCATGAGCTTCCTCACCGGCCCGCGGCCGCGCATCATCGCGCACCGCGGGCTCGCCCTCGACGCGCCCGAGAACACGCTGCTCGCGTTCCTCAAGGCGCTGTCCGCGGGCGCCACGCACCTCGAGACCGACGTCCACGCCTCCGCGGACGGCGTCGCCGTGATCAGTCACGACCCGGACCTTCGCCGCGTCGCCGGCCGCGAGGCGGACGTGGGGCACCTCACCATGTCCGAGCTGCGCCGGATCGAGCTCGGACACGGCCAGGGGTTCTGCTCGCTCGCCGACGCGCTCGACGCGTTCCCCGACGCGCGCTTCAACATCGACGTGAAGGACGAGCGTGCAGCCGCTCCGACGGTGGCCGCCATCCGGGAGGCGCGGGCCGCCGACCGCGTGCTGATCACGAGCTTCGCGAAGGCCAGGCGAGTCGCCGTGGAGCGCGAGCTCCCGGGTGTCGCGACGTCCCCCTCCGTTCCGGAGGTCGCGCCGGCGCTCCTGGCGGCCAAGGCCGGCCTCTCCCCCGTCGTGCGGCGCACGCTGCGCGGCTTCGCCGCCGTGCAGGTGCCCGAGCGGCGCGGTCCGGTGCGGATCGTCACGCCGCGCACGGTGAGCGCGATCCACGCGGCGGGTGTCGAGGTGCACATCTGGACCGTCAACGAGCCCGGCGACATGATCCGCCTGCTCGATCTCGGCGTCGACGGCATCGTGACCGACCGCTGCGACGTGCTGAAGGCGCTGGTCGAGGCCCGCAGACGCGCCTGAACCGCCTCCTGCCTGGGAGGCACCCGTGCGTTCTGTGAGGGCGCTGGGAGAATGCCGCCCCGGGAAAGAGAATCCCCAGCTTGACGGTTTATAACGGTGAGGATTCGCGCGAAGAGGAGACCACACAATGGCAGATCGCAGCTTGCGCGGAATGAGGCTCGGCGCCCAGAGCTTACAGAGCGAAGAAGGCGTCGTCTATTCACCGCGTTCCCGCTATTCGTACAAGTGCACCGTCTGCGGACAGGAGACCGACATGGTCTTCGCCGCCGAGGCGGAGGCCCCCGAGACCTGGGAGTGCAAGCACTGCGGCCACGAGGCCCGCTTGCTCGTCAACGACACCCCCGTCGAGGTCGACCACGGCGACGTGAAGACGCCGCGGAGCCACTGGGACATGCTGCTCGAGCGCCGTACGCGCGCCGAGCTGGAGGAGCTGCTCGAGGAGCGGCTCCAGTACCTGCGGGCCCGCCGCGGTACCAGCGAGCACAAGCACACCGCCTGATCGTCAGGCAGTGAGCCGGACGTACCGGCGAGCCGTCCTCACCGCAGGGTGAGGGCGGCTCCGTCGTATCCGGGCACGTCGATCCCTCGCAGGTCCGTCGCGAGCCGGTTCCTCCGGCCTCCCGCCGCCACGAGCAGCCCGAACAGGCCGAGCCCGGCGACGAGGAACTCGATCCCCCGGCTCAGCAGCGTGGCCGGCGTGGTCGTGGTGCCGAGCGGCACGTCAGCCACCATGTGGCCGGGCCGGAAGGGCGGGATGTGCGCGATCGTGCGCCCGTCCGGCGCGATGATCTGGCTGCTCCCGACGGTCGAGATGTTCACCAGCGCGCGCCCGGACTCGATGGCCCGCAGCCGCGCGATGGCCAGCTGCTGCTGGTTCTCGTCGGTCTCGCCGAAGTCGGCGTTGTTCGTCTGAGCCAGGATGACCTGCGCGCCGCCCTGCATCATGTCGGTCAGCAGCTGGTCGTCGACGATGTCGAAGCAGATCGAGATGCCGGCGCGCACCCCGTCGATGTCGAACACGTTGTCGCGCGTGCCCGGCGTGTACTCGCGCTGGACGAGGTCGATCAGGTCGGGCGCGAACGGCCGCCAGAACGCCCGGTCCGGGATGTACTCGCCGAACGGCACGGGGTGCTTCTTGTCGTAGTAGTCGACGGCGCCCTCCCCCGCCTGCCACTGCAGCGAGGTGTTGTAGTAGCGGCCGTCGCGGTACGTGATCGTGCCGACGACGAAGGGCGCGTCCATCCGGCGGCTCAGCGCGTCGAGGATGGCAGCCGTGTCCGGGTCGCGCGTCGGATCCGGCTGCGCGGCTCCCTCGGGCCAGACGACCATGTCGACGTCGTCGTCCTCGATCTTCTGCGTCTCGGCGATCTGGCTGTTCAGCACGGCGCCGGGAGGGGCGTTGTCGAAGTAGCCGGCGGGCCCGTTCCCCTGTACGGCAGCGATGCGGGTGGTGCCGGAGGTCGGCGTCGGCCAGGCGGGGATCGCGAGCACCAGGGCGACGGCCCCGAGCGCGACGGCGCCGCGCCACCACAGCCGCAGCTCGGTCGCGAAGCCCAGCTCGACGATCAGCGCGACCAGCCAAACCATCACGAAGCTCACGCCCGAGATGCCGAGCCAGGCGACCAGCGGGGCGAACGGGCTCTGCGACTGCGACTCCGCCACCCGGCCCCAGGAGAACCCGCCGTACGGCCATGTGCCGGTGACGTACTCGCGAAGCACCCAGAGCCCGGCCACGATCACCGGCAGCAGGCCCAGCCTCCCGAGCCGCGTCGGCCACGCCCGCGGCACCCAGCGGTACGCGAGGGTGATCAGGATGCCGCCGACGCCCCAGAACAGCGCCTCGAGCGTCGACAGGGCCACCCACGGCACCGGCCCGAGGTAAAGGGCGGTCCAGGCCACGTGGATCAGGTAGAACGACTCCCCCGCCAGCCAGCCGACGAGGAACGCCGATCCGGCCCGCCGCCCGCGCTGCGCGAGCAGGACCATGGCGATGCCGACGAAGGTGAGCGGCCACCAGTCCCGGTCGGGGAACCCGGCGTCGAGGACGGGACCCGCCGCGACGGCCACCAGCACCGCGAGCCACAGCGGCAGCGGGGCGCGGGGCGAACGGGTCACGAAGGGAGAGCCTAGGGCATCCAGCCGTGGCCGCTTCTCAGCGTTCGGGGGTGCGGCTCAGGCGACCGACGAGTAGGCCACGATCCCGCGGCGGATCGCCTCCAGCGCCTGCCGCGCGGTGCGGCCGACGTTGCCCTGGGCGACGAGCGAGAGCTGGTCGAGGAGGTCGATCGTCTGCTTCGCCCAGCGCACGAAGTCGCCTGCGGCCATGTCGGCCTCCGAGAGCACCGCGTTCAGACTCGACCCCTTCGCCCACATGTGCATCGCCAGCGCCAGCGCGGTCGACGGCGGCTCGCTCCCCGAGAGGCGGTGCTCCCGCTCCAGATCGTCCAGGCGGCTCCACAGGTCGGTCGTGCGGTCCAGTGCGGGCCGGAAGGCGCCGCGCGGGAGGGAGCGATCGTGTGCCAGGCCCTCGTCGCGGCGCGGCTCGAACACGAGCGCGCACGCCATCGCGGCAAGGCTCGGCGCGTCCAGCTCCTTCCACACGCCGCGGCGCAGGCACTCGGCGACGAGGAGGTCGCGCTCGCCGTAGATGCGCTTGAGCGTGCGGCCGTGCACGGTCAGGGCGGTCTGGCCGTCCTCCTCGGTCAGGTAGCCGAGCTCCTCCAGCACGTCCGAGACGCGGTCGAACACCTTGGCGACGGCGCCGGTGCGCGACTGGATCTGGGCGCTCAGCCGGTCGGTCTCGCGCCGCAGCTTCCACCAGCGCTCCGCCCAGCGGGCGTGCTTCTCGCGGTCGGGGCAGCGGTGGCAGGGGTGCTCCTTCATCCGCTTGCGGAGGGCGTTGAGGCGGCGCTGCCGCTTCTCGCGGTCGGCGCGCGAGGCGTGCTCCATGCTCGCGCCCTTGCGCTCCAGGTCGGTCAGCTCACGGCGGATGCCGGAGTACTCCTTGAAGTCGCCGAGGTGGCAGGTCATGGCCTCCTCGTACCCGGCGAGCGACTCCTCCTGCTGCCGCACCTTGCGGGCGAGGTCGACGACCGCGCGGTCCGCCTGGAACTGTGCGAACGACGACTCGAGGATCTCGCGCGTGCGCTGCCGCCCGAATTGGTCGATCAGGTTCACGGCCATGTTGTACGTGGGCCGGAAGCTGGAGTTGAGCGGGTAGCTGCGGCGGGAGGCGAGGGAGGCGACGGCCTGCGGGTCGAGGCCGTCCTCCCACTGGATCACCGAGTGCCCCTCCACGTCGATGCCGCGGCGGCCGGCGCGTCCGGTGAGCTGCGTGTACTCGCCAGGGGTGATCGGGACGCGCGCCTCGCCATTGAACTTCTCCAGCTTCTCCAGCACGACCGTGCGGGCGGGCATGTTGATGCCGAGCGCGAGCGTCTCCGTCGCGAAGACGACCTTGACCAGCTTGCGCCGGAACAGCTCCTCCACGACCTCCTTGAACGCCGGCAGCATGCCCGCGTGGTGGGCGGCGACACCGCGCTCCAGGCCCTCCAGCCACTCCCAGTACCCGAGCACGGCGAGATCCTCGTCGAGCAGCGTGCGGCAGCGCTCCTCCACGATCGCGCGGATCTCCTCGCGCTCGTGGGCCTCGGTGAGCCGCACGCCCGCGCGCAGCGCCTGCCGGACAGCCGCGTCGCAGCCGTTGCGGCTGAAGATGAAGAAGATCGCCGGCAGGAGGTTGCGCTCGTCGAGCAGGTGCACGATCTCGGCGCGGTCCATCCGGAACGTGTCCGGCCGCCCGCCGCGCGAGTGGTACCGGCCGACGTCGCGCATCTGCCTGCTGCTGAGCACGCGGCCGCCGTAGCGCGCCATCTGCACGAGCTCCGGGTTGACGCGGTTGGTGGCGGCGAGGCCGGACGAGTCGAACAGGTCGATGAGCTTCGTCCGCATCAGGATGTGCTGCTCCAGCGGCACCGGCCGCTCCTCCGACACGATCACGTCGGTGTCGCCGCGCACGGCCTGCAGCCAGTCGCCGAACTCCTCGGCGTTCGACACCGTCGCGCTGAGCGAGACCATGCGCACCTCGGACGGCAGATGGATGATGACCTCCTCCCAGACGGCGCCGCGGAAGCGGTCGGCCAGGTAGTGCACCTCGTCCATGACGACGTAGGCGAGGTCGGGAAGGAGGTCGGAGTCGGCGTAGAGCATGTTGCGCAGCACCTCGGTCGTCATGACGACGATGCGGGCGCGGGAGTTGATGTTGGTGTCGCCGGTGAGGAGGCCGACCGACTCGGCCCCGTAGGTCTCCACGAACTCCTGGAACTTCTGGTTGCTCAGCGCCTTCATCGGCGTCGTGTAGAAGACCTTGGCGTACGGGTCGCGCATCGCCAGGAAGACCGCGAACTCGGCGACGATCGTCTTGCCGGCGCCGGTCGGCGCGGCGACCAGAACGCTGCGCCCGTTCTCGAGACTGGCGCACGCTTCCCGCTGGAACGGGTCGAGGTCGAAGCGCAGCCCGGCCCGGAACGTCTCGAGGAGGGGCTGACTGGCGCGCTGGCGCGAGGCGGCGTACCGCTCGGCCGGGGAGAGCTGCTGGTCGGTCACGCGTCCAGACTATGCCGCCAGTTCGGCTTCCAGTCGGGCTTGCGCCTTGACGGCCCGTCGGTCGTGCAGCCATGCCACCCCGTAGGCGGCGAAGTACAGCAGCACCATCGGGATGGCGAGCAGGAACATCGAGAGCACGTCGGCCGCCGGAGTTGCGATCGCGGTGAACAGCACGATCAGGATCAGCGCCCAGCGCCACGACGCGATGATCGACTTCGCGCTGAGCACGCCGACGAAGTTGAGCAGCACGAGGAACACCGGCAGCACGAAGGCGATGCCAACGGCCAGGACGAGCTTCAGGATGAAGTCGAAGTAGGTCTTGGCCAGGATGATCGCGGCATCCTGCTCCGGAGCGAAGCTGGTGAGCAGGCTGACGATGTGCGGCACGAGAAGCCAGCCGACCACTCCCCCGGCGATGAACAGCGGGACGGCCGTGAAGAAGAATCCGAACGCGTACTTCAGCTCTTTGCGGGTCATCGCCGGCACGAAGAACGCCCAGATCTGGTACAGCCAGACAGGGCTGGAGATGACGGCGCCGATCGTGATGGCGACCTGCATCTTGAGGTCGAAGGCGCCGGTGATGCTGTCGTAGTTGAGCATCGCGTCGCGGCCCTGCTGCTCGGCGATCTCGGTGATCGGACCGCGCAGGGCGTTCATCACGAAATCGGCGAGGAACCAGCCGATGACGGCGCCGACCAGGAGGGCCAGCGCGGAGCGGAAGAGGCGCTTGCGAAGCTCGATGAAGTGCTCGGCGAGCGACATCCGCCCTTCGCTGTTCGTGCCTCGCTTCTTGGAGGCCACCGGACTACTTCGGCTTGGACTCGGTGGAGCTGTCGGTGCCGGTGGGGGCGACACCCGGCGTCGCGGTGCCCGGAGTCGTGTCGCCCGTGGTGGTGGCGGCGTCCTCGGTCTTGCCGTCCTTCTTCAGCTCGTCGACCTCGCCCTTGAAGATCCGCATCGACTGGCCGATGCTCTTGGCCAGGGCCGGCAGCTTGGGCGCGCCGAACAGCAGGAGGATCACGGCGAGGATGATGAGCAGGTGCCATCCGGTGAGTCCGCCGAGCATGGGTTCACGTCCTTCGAGTCGGAATTGCGATGCGATCGGGGTCCGCTCGCACGAGCAGTCTACCGCGCCGGACCCTGGCGTCCCTGCGAGCTTGCCTTGCCAGGGCCCGGTCGGCCCTGGACTGCGTGCGCTCGGCGCCGAGCTGCGCGGCATCGGCGAAGACGGCCGGGTGGAACTCGTCGGCCAGCTCATCCGCCCGGCGGCTCAGGACCTCCGTCTTGGCGAGCAGGGCGGACGCCTCGTCGGCGGCGGCCATCAGCTTGCGGAACAGCCACCACGCGAAGAATCCGAGCATGCCGAGCAGACCGAGCACCAGCACGATCCAGATGAGGAGCCACGACCACCACGGCATGCTTGCGAGCCTAGCGGTAGCGGTCGGCGCCGGCACGGGCCCACTCGGCCACGACACGCCGCGCCTCGGGCGGGTCGAGCACCGTGAGCACGCCGGAGAGGCCGGCGACGAGCCGCTTCAGCCCGTGGAAGTGGGCGACGCGCACGCTGGTCCTGACGATGCCGTCGCGCTCGTTCCTGGCGGCGCCCTCGGGGATGTAGTCCTCGATCAGCGGCACCGCGGAGGCGGAGACCTCGACCGTGACGAGCTGATCCTCCGGGGTGCCGGTGAAGAGCGTCTCGGGGAGCTTCACGTCGCCCGGGCGGTAGGTGATCGGCTCGTCCGTGGTGACGAGGCCGTCGATCCTGTCGAGACGGAAGGTGCGGATGGCCGTGCGGAGGTGGTCCCAGCCGCGCAGGTACCAGTCCTGGTCGACCGACTCCACCCGCAGCGGGTCGACCCGGCGGCGCTCCCGCTCGCCCCGCGAGCTGAGGTAGTCGAACTCCAGCTGGGTGCCGGCGATCACAGCCTCCCGGATGGTCGCGAGGGCCGCGTCCGTCTCGGAGCTCGCCACCGCCACCTGGCTGGGCGCGGCCGACGCGCCGCGGGCGAGCTTCGCCATGAGCGAGCCGATCACGTCGCGGTCGGCGTTCTCGGGCAGCGCGGTCAGGTACTGCAGGCCGGCGATCAGCGCGGCGGCCTCCCGGGCGGAGAACCGCGGCGAGTCGTCGATCGCCACCTGGTGGGTGAGGATGATCTGGTCGTTCTCCTCGAAGTCGTCCCAGGAGATGTCGAAGAGGTCGCCCGGCTGGTACGCGTTCGTCTCGCCGGGGATGCCGGAGACGGCGATCAGCCGCACGGCGTCGCGCAGCTGGTCCTCGTCGACGCCGAAGTGCTCGGCGGCCTCCGCCACGCTGACGCGGTCCCTGTCCATCAGGTACGGCACGAGCGCGAGCAGGAACGCCAGCTTGTCCTGCGCCTGCATCGGGCGTCTCCGCTCAGCCATCGGACTCCCCCCGTCCGTCGTCGAGCCCGGCGTCCTCGTGCGCGCGGGCCGTCGCCAGGAGGCGCTGGAGCACGCTCTCGCGGAGCTCGGGCGGCGACAGCACCAGCACCTCCGGGCCGAAGGCGGCCAGCTGGTCGGCCAGGATGTTGAGGTCGGAGAAGTTGACCGTGAGCCGGAACGAACCGGCTCCGTCGTCGGCCGGGACGGCGTCGCCGTACCGCTTGCGCAGTCGCGTCGCGGCGTCGGTGCCGGCGGTCACCTCGATCTCGGCGACGTTGGCCTCCCAGATGCGCTCCAGCTCGGCCAGCGCCTTCGCGGCGAAGTCGTCGCCCTCCGGCTCGAAGGTGCGCGCCGTCACCTTCACCGGGCCGACGATGCGCGACAGCAGGAAGGTGCGCGACTCCCCCGCCCCCTGGTCGATGCCCTGCAGGTGCCAGCGGCCCTGGTGCTGCACGAGGGCGAGCGGCGCGACCGTGCGCTGCCGCGACGCGCTCTCGCCCGGCTTGAGGTACGGGAACTGCACGATCGCGTGCCGCTCCAGGGCCTGGCTCAGCGGGTCGAACGCGCTCTCGCGCACGCGCAGCCGCGGCGCGTACCCGACGACCGGGTCATCGGCCTCCACGCCGAGCGAGCGCAGCTTCATCAGCGCGCGGCGCGACTCCCCCGACAGCGACCCCTCGCGCCACACCGCGGCGGCGAGGCCGAGCAGCGTGATCTCGGCCGGGGAGAAGACGACGTCCTGCGGGAGGTCGTACGCGCCCTTCGGGATGCGGTAGCGCAGCAGCTGGTTGTTGCCGGCGGCCTCCGGCGACTCGACGGTCTCGAGCGGGACGCCGAGCTCGCGGATGTCGTCCTTGTCGCGCTCGAACTGGCGCTCGAGGCTGGAGTTGTCGCCGTGCGCCGCGTACCGCTGCCGGTAGCCCTGGACCGTCGAGAGGATCTCGTTCTTGGTCAGGCCGTTCTCGGTCGCCAGCAGCGCCAGCACGAGGCTGAACAGGCGCTCCTCGACCGGGACGCGCGACGGCGAAGACGAGGATCGGGGCACCCGACCATCCTAGTGCGCCGCGTGCCGCCGATCGGGGCTGCCGGTCAGCGGATGCCGAGGATGTCGACGACCCAGGCGGCGGCCGGCACGTTGCCGTTCTCCGGGGTCTCGATGACCAGCTGCGAGCCGACCTTCTGGCCGACGAGCGGCTTCAGCACGTCCTGCGGCAGCGCCTGGTTGAGCTGGCTCGCACCGGTGTCGACCGTGACGATGTCGGGCGTGCCCTGCTGCCAGGTGCTGGCCACGACGTTCTTGTTCTCCCAGCCGACGGCGGTGTAGTGCAGCACGAGCTGGCTGTCCTTCTTCACCGTCTCGCCGGAGCCCTCCTTGAGCACCTCGCTGCGCACGGACGTCGGGGCGCTGCTCTGCGACGGGATGGTGACGCCGGGCTGGCCGGTCGGCGCGAGCACGACGGTCGGGAAGCCGTTCGCGGCGGGACGCACGGCGCCGTTCGCCGCACCGAGGTACGACTTCAGCACGTCGATGACGATGATGCCCGAGGTGGTCGCGCCGCTGCCGCCCGCATCCTTCGGCGAGAGCACGATCGCGACGCGCGAGCCGACGGGCACGCACTGCAGGCCCTTGCTGAGCGCCGCGTTTCCGGCGCCGACCGCGAGCGGGTAGGTGTCGTCGGCCGTGTACGAGCTCTGCTGCTGCACCTCGCCGGTCTCGCCGTCGAGGATCGTGTACTGGACCTCGAGCAGCTGGCCCTTCGCGACCTTCTCGCCGTCGCCCTCGCTCAGGATGGTGCGCTGCGAGGTCTTCGTGTCGATCGGCGTCGGGAGGTCGAACGTCGGCTTCTCGCCGATCTTCCCGCTGGCGGAGATGAGGTCGGACGCCGAGCCCGCCTTCAGCGCGTCGGCGCAGTCCGCGTTCGGGTTCGACGAACATCCGGTGAGCGCGACGGCCAGGAGGCCGGCGGCCACGACGAGTGCGGTTGCTCTGCGCACGGGTCCTCTTTCGATGCGATCGGTGGGGGCGCGAGGCGCGAGACCTCACGACTGTTCATGCTAGTCGACGGTCGGGTCGTGCTCGTCCGCTGCGTCACCGGTGCCGGCGTCGGCGTCGGCGCCGTCATCGCGGGACTTCGCGAGATCGGCGCTGGCGGCGGCCTCGCGCATCCGCTTGCGCAGGCTCTTCGGGCTCGACTGGCGTTCGCCGAGCGCGCCGGGGGTCCAGGCCTCCACGTCCTCGTCGGAGTAGTCCGACTTGGAGGGGCGGCGCTTGAGCTCGGGCAGCACCGTGTCCGGCGCGAGGCGACGAGCGGTGAGCAGGAAGCCGGTGTGCGCGATCATGCGGTGGTCCGGCCGCACGGCCAGCCCCTCCACGTGCCAGCCGCGGACCATCGTCTCGCTCGACTGCGGGTGCGTGTAGTGGCCGGTGGCGCGGATGGCCTCGGCGACCCGGGAGAGCTGGGTCACGGTGGCGACGTAGCAGAGCACGACGCCGCCCGGCTTGAGGGCCGTGGTCACCGCGTCGAGCGTCTCCCACGGCGCCAGCATGTCGAGGACCACGCGATCGACGGTGCCGGGCTCGACGGCCGCCGGCAGCGCCTCCTGCAGGTCGCCGACGGTGACGGTCCAGTTCGCGGGATCGGAGCCGAGGAAGGTCGCGGCGTTGTCGCGCGCGACATCGGCGAACTCCTCGCGGCGCTCGAACGAGAGCAGGCGCCCCTCCGGTCCGATGGCGCGCAGCAGCCAGAGCGACAGCGCGCCGGAGCCGACGCCCGCCTCCACCACGGTCGCGCCGGGGAAGATGTCCGCCAGCGCGAGGATCTGGGCCGCGTCCTTCGGGTAGACGATCGCGGCGCCGCGCGGCATCGACATCACGAAGTCGTTGAGCAGCGGGCGCAGCGCGAGGTGCTCGACACCGGCGTTGTTGGCGACCACGGAGCCATCCGGCAGGCCGATGATGGCGTCGTGCTCGAGCACGCCGCGGTGGCTGTGGAACAGCTTTCCCGGGACCAGCGTGATCGTGTTCATCCTGCCCTTGGGGCCGGTGAGCTGCACGCGGTCGCCCGCGCGGAAGGGGCCGGAGCTGCGGCGGATCTCGTTCATCGGGTCTGGCCCTCCTGCGCGGCGGCGGCGACCGCGGCGACATCGTCGGCGGTCCGGCCCTCGAGGGTCGGCCACAGCGTGTGCTCGTCCGACTCCGGAAGCGGCACGATGTGCGGCACCCCGATGGCGGCGGCGCCCGACGCGACGGCGGCGGCGAGGCCGACCAACGAGTCCTCGATGGCGACGGCGTCGCGCGGGTCGACGCCGAGCTGCTCGGCGGCGCGGAGATACGGCTCGGGATGCGGCTTCGGCTCGGTCACCTCGTCGCCGCTGACGATGAGGTCGAAGGCGTCGAAGGGGATGTTCTCGACGATCTGCTCGGCCATCCGGCGCACCGACATGGTGACCAGCGCGGTGCGGACGCCGCGCTCGCGCAGCTCGGACAGCAGCTCCCGCGCGCCGGGACGCCAGGGCACGCCCTCGGTGGCGAGCTTCTGCTGCACCCGGTCGGTCAGCCGGTGGACGATGTCGTCGGCGGGGAGGTCGACGCCGTGCTCGCGGAGGATCTCGGCCGAGGTCCACAGGCCCTGGCCGACGAGCAGCAGGCCGTCGTCGTGCGTCCAGGTGCCGCCGAAGGAGCCGACGAGCTCCTGCTCGGCGGCCATCCAGTACGGCTCGGTGTCGACGAGGGTCCCGTCCATGTCCCAGAGGACGGCGGCGGGGAGCCCGGAACGGGCCGGCACGGCGGCGGAGGTCGGTGCTGTCACGACGGACAAGTCTATCGGGACGGTCGCGGGCCTATCCTTGAGGGATGGCGGTGACGAGAGGACGAGGTGCAGCCACGTGACTGACGCGAACGGCATCCTGAGCGGTCGCATCCTGGTGGTGGCGTTCGAAGGGTGGAACGACGCCGGAGAGGCGGCCAGCGGCGCCGTGCGGACGCTCAAGGAGCAGCTCGATGTCCTGCCCATCGCCGAGGTCGACCCCGAGCTGTACTTCGACTTCCAGTTCAACCGCCCGGTGATCACCGACGACGACGGCCGCCGCCGCCTCATCTGGCCCTCCGCGGTCATGTACGGGCCCGCCCGGCCCGGCGCCGCTCCCGAGGACCTCGCCGGGGACGCCGACCTGACGGTCACCGGCGAGAACGCCGACAACATCTACCTGCTGCTGGGCACGGAGCCCTCGCGCAGCTGGCGCAGCTTCACCGCCGAGATCATGGATGTGGCGCTCGCCGCCGACATCGGCGTCATCGTCTTCCTCGGCGCGATGCTCGCCGACGTGCCGCACACGCGGCCGATCTCGGTCTTCGTCTCCAGCGAGAACGCGGGCGTGCGGGCCGAGCTCGGCGTCGAGCGCTCGACGTACGAGGGCCCGGTCGGCATCCTGAGCGCGCTCGGCGAGGGCGCGGAGGACGTCGGCATCCCGACCGTCACGATCTGGGCCTCCGTGCCGCACTACGTGCACAACGCGCCGAGCCCGAAGGCGGTGCTGGCGCTCATCGACAAGCTGGAGGAGCTCGTCGACGTGACCATCCCGCGCGGGACGCTGGTCGACGAGGCCGCCGCGTGGGAGGCCGGCATCGACGCGCTCGCCTCCGACGACGAGGAGATGGCGGCGTACATCCAGCAGCTGGAGCAGGCGCGCGACACCGTCGACTCCCCCGAGGCGAGCGGCGAGGCCATCGCCCAGGAGTTCGAGCGCTACCTGCGCCGCCGCGACGGCCGCGACGGGCCGGGCGGGCCGGCGGGTCGTGGCCCGGAGGACCCGCGCCGCGGCTGAGCGGGGCGTGCGTCGGTGACTCCGGAGATCGGGTGCACCGGGCTCACTCCCTCCGGCGGAACGCGCGCCGACGCTGCGTGTCGTGGGCCGGTTACGGAATTGACCGCGGCTAGAGCCGGATGCCCAGCAGGGCGTCGATCGCGTCGGGCAGCAGCCCGGTGACCGCGGTCGGCCGGGTGGCGATCCAGCGGTCGATCGCGGACAGCGCGCCGGGCGTGTCGAGGTCGTGACGCACGGCGGCGCGGAGCCGGGCGAGCGCCGTGCGCTCCTCGTGGGCGGCGTCCGCGTCCACCGCGTCGACCCGGGTGGCGGTGGCCGCCGTCCAGGCGTCGAGGCGTGCGGTGGCCTCGTCCAGCGCGCCGTCGAACCACTCCCAGTCGTCGCGGTAATGGTGCGCGAGCAGCGCCAGCCGGATCGCGCGCGGGTCGGCGCCCTCCTCGCGCAGCCGCGACACCAGCACCAGGTTGCCGAGCGACTTGCTCATCTTCTCGCCCTGGTAGTCCACCATCCCGGCGTGGCTGTAGACGCGGGCGAGGGGATGTCCGCTCAGCGCCGCGGCGTGGCCCGCGCTCAGCTCGTGGTGCGGGAAGACGAGGTCGGAGCCTCCGCCCTGCACGGTGAAGTCGCGGCCGAGGTGCATGAGCGCGATGACCGAGCACTCGATGTGCCAGCCGGGCCGGCCCTCCCCCGCCTCCGACGGCCAGGACGGCTCGCCGTCACGTGCGGCGCGCCAGAGCAGCGGGTCGAGCGGGTCGCGCTTGCCGGCGCGGTCGGGGTCGCCGCCGCGCTCGGCCGAGAGCGCGAGCATGGTGTCGCGGTCGAGACCGCTCTCCTCGCCCAGCACCCACGGCACCGCCCGCTGAGCAGCCGCGATGTCGAAGTAGACGTCGTCCTCGACCCGGTACGCGAGGTCGCGGTCGAGCAGGATGCGCGTGGCGCGGCCGATCTGCTCGATCACCTCGGTCACGGCGACGTAGTCGTCGGGCGGGAGGATGCGGAGGCTCTCCATGTCGTCGCGGAAGAGCTGCACCTGCTCGGCCGCGAGCTCCCGCCAGTCGACGCCGGTCGCGGCCGCGCGCTCCAGGAGCGGGTCGTCGACGTCGGTGACGTTCTGCGCGTAGTGCACCCGGAAGCCGGCGTCGAGCCAGACCCGCTGCAGCGTGTCGAACGCGAGGTAGGTGGCGGCGTGACCGAGGTGCGTGGCGTCGTAGGGCGTGATGCCGCAGACGTACAACCGCCCCACGTCGTCGGGACGCGCCTCCACCAGCAACCCGGTCGCCGTGTCGTGCAGCAGCGGCGCGACGGTGTCACCGGGGACGCGCGGGAGGTCGGGACGGTTCCAGGAGCGCATCCGGTTCAGGCCGCCAGCACGCCGGTGGCGAGCAGGATCATGAGCAGCACGCCGAGCGCGATGCGGTAGATCACGAACGGCAGGAAGCTGCGGCGCGAGATGTAGCCCATGAAGAACGCGATCACGAGCAGGCCGACGACGAAGGCGACCGCGGTCGCTGCGGCCGTCTCCACCGGGCCGAACACCTCCGGAGCGCAGGTGCCCGCCGCGGCGGCGGCCTGCGAGCACGGCTCTTTGACCGCCTTGTAGAGCTGGTAGAGCCCGCTGCCGAACACGGCCGGGATGGCCAGCAGGAACGAGTAGCGTGCGGCGGCCCGGCGCTGGTACCCCATGAACAGCCCCGCGGTGATCGTGCCGCCGGAGCGGGAGACGCCCGGGATCAGCGCGAGCGCCTGCGCGAAGCCGAAGATGATGCCGTGCCCCCAGGTGATGTCCCGCAGCCGGCGGGTCTTGGCGCCCACCCAGTCGGCGATGCCGAGCAGGATGCCGAACACGATGAGCGTGGTCGCGACGATCCAGAGCGAGCGGAAGGTCGTCTCGATCGCATCCTGGAACAGCAGCCCTAGCACCACGATCGGCACGCTGCCGAGGATGACCAGCCAGCCCATCCGCGCGTCGGGGTCGTTGCGAGGGATGCGGCCGAACAGCGCCAGGAACCAGCGCGAGATGATCCGCGCGATGTCGCGCCAGAAGTACAGCAGCACGGCTGCCTCCGTGCCGAGCTGGATGATCGCGGTGAACTGCGCGCCCGGGTCGGCGCCGGTGCCGAGCAGCTCGCCGACGATGCGGATGTGCGCGCTCGACGAGATGGGCAGGAACTCGGTGAGTCCCTGGACGAGGCCGAGGATCAGGGCGTTGAGGAGGTCCATGCGTCCCTTCCGGAAAGGTGCGTGCGGTGGATCGGGGACGTCAGTAGCTGCGGAGGAGGTCGCGCAGCACGGTCCTCCCGAACACTAGCGCGTCCAGCGGCACGCGCTCGTCGACGCCGTGGAACATGCCGGGGAAGTCGAGCTCGGCCGGCAGCCGCAGCGGGGCGAAGCCGTAGCCGGTGATCCCGAGCTTGCTCAGCGCCTTGTTGTCCGTGCCGCCCGAGAGCAGGTACGGGAGGACGGGCGCACCGGGGTCGTGCCGCTCGAGCGTGCCGGTGATCGCGTCGATCAGCTCGCCGTCGAAGTCCGCCTCCAGGCCGATGTCGCGGTGCATGATCCGCACCTCGACGTCGTCGCCGACGAGCTGCCGCACCTCCTCGAGCACCGCGTCCTCCTGACCGGGCAGGGTGCGGATGTCGACCAGCGCCTCCGCGGTGTCGGGGATGACGTTGTGCTTGTACCCGGCCTCGAGGAGGGTCGGGTTCGTGGTGGTGCGGAGGGTCGCCGTGATGAAGCCCGCCGCCGTCCCGGTCCGCAGCACGATCGCGTCCGGTCCCACCTGCTCGGGGTCCACGTCGAGCAGGCGGCCGACCTCCGCGATGAGGCGGGAGGTCGTGGCGGTGAGCTGCACCGGCCACTCCCGGCGGCCGATCGCGACAACGGCCTCCGCCAGCCGGGTGATCGCGTTGTCGTGGATGAGCCGGGAGCCGTGCGCCGCCCGGCCGCGGGCGATCAGCTTGATCCAGACCAGCGATTTCTCCCCGGTCTGCAGCAGGTAGGCGCGGCGGCCCTCCAGGTCGATCGAGTAGCCGCCGACCTCGCTGATCGCCTCGGTCGCGCCGGCGAACAGCTCGGGGTGGTTGTCGACCAAGTGGTGCGAGCCGCGACGGCCGCCGTCCTCCTCGTCGGCGAACAGGGCCACGACGAGGTCGCGCTCGGGCTGCTCCCCCGCGCGCAGGATGTCGCCGACCGCCGTCAGGATCATGGCGTCCATGTTCTTCATGTCGACCGCGCCGCGGCCCCACAGCAGGCCGTCCTTCACGACGCCGCCGAACGGGTCGACGGTCCAGTTGCGCGGGTCGGCCGGCACGACGTCGAGGTGGCCGTGGACGACGAGCGCCGGCTTGTCAGGGTTGCGCCCCTCCACGCGGGCCACGACGCTCGTGCGGCCGGGGTCGGAGTCGAACAGCTGCGGCTTCAGTCCCAGGGCGGCGAGCCGCGCCTCCACGTACTCCGCCGCCTCGGTCTCGCCGTTCGACTTCCCCTCGCCGTAGTTCGTGGTGTCGAAGCGGATGAGGTCGCGGGCGATGACGGCGGTCTCGTCGAGCGCAGCGCCGCTGTCGGGAGTGGTGGAGGCGTCGGTCATGCCTCCACGCTAACCCGGCCGCCCGGGCGCCCGCCCCGCCACGCCCGGGATGCGCGACCGATGTGATTCGGAGGCGGGGTTTCGTGCTAATGTCTTTCTTCGGCAGCCGGGAACACCGGCAGGCCGAGATCACCTGTCCGGGTGGCGGAAATGGCAGACGCGCTAGCTTGAGGTGCTAGTGCCCGTATAGGGCGTGGGGGTTCAAGTCCCCCCTCGGACACCACGGTACGACGGCCCCGATCGATGCGATCGGGGCCTTCGTCGTTCGCGCTCTTCGTCGTTCGCGACGATCGGCATAGTGTGGCGGCCGTGGCGAAGCGTCCCTCCCCCTCCTCCAGCCTGTTCACCGTGCTGCTCGCGCTCGGCGCGAACATCCTCGTCGCCGTGGCCAAGTCGGTGGCGGCGGGGCTCACCGGCTCCGCGTCGATGGTCGCCGAGGCAGCGCACTCGTGGGCCGACGCCGGCAACGAGGTCTTCCTGCTGCAGGCCGAGCGCGCCTCCGCCAAGCCGAAGGACGACCGGCATCCGGGAGGCTACGGCCGCGACTCCTACGTCTGGAGCCTGTTCGCCGCGGTCGGGCTGTTCACGGCCGGCGCCGTCGTGTCGATCATGCACGGCGTCTCGCAGCTGGGCGCGGAGGAGCCGGAGACGGACTACCTCGTCAACTACATCGTCCTGGCCCTCGCGTTCGTGTTCGAGGGCGTCTCGTTCGTGCAGTCGCTCCGGCAGGCCAGGTCGGGCGCCGCCGCCCGCGGCACCGGGACCGTCGAGCACGTGCTCAGCACCTCCAACCCGACCCTGCGGGCCGTCTTCTTCGAGGACGCGGCTGCGCTCGTCGGCCTGGTGCTCGCGTTCCTCGGCGTGCTGCTGCACGAGCTGACCGGCAACGCGGTGTTCGACGCGCTGGGCTCCATCCTCGTCGGCGTGCTGCTCGCGATCGTCGCGATCGTGCTGATCGACCGCAACCGGCGGTTCCTGCTCGGCGAGCCGGGGTCGGCCCAGGCGCAGGAGGCGGTGCTCGCCGCGCTGCTCGAGCATCCGGAAGTGCAGGCGGTCAGCTACCTGCACCTCGAGTTCGTCGGGCCGGAGCGGCTCTTCGTCGTGGCCGCGGTCGACCTGGTCGGGGACGATCGCGAGTCCGACGTCGCGGAGGACCTCGCCGCCGTCGCGGACGAGCTGGAGCGAGACGACCGCATCGTGGAGGCGGTGCTGACGCTCTCCCGGCCGGGTGCTCCAGCGCTCACCCTGGGGCCGGACGCGACCGCGCGGCTGTAGCGGCCCGCGGCTTGCGGTCACCTTCCGACCGCAAGACGCGCCACACTGGGGGCATGGCAAGCACGGGCTCCCGCATCCTCCAGCTGCTCTCGCTGCTGCAGACGCACCGCTACTGGCCGGGGCCCGAGCTCGCCGACCGGCTCGGCGTCTCGCCGCGCACCCTGCGCCGCGACGTCGACCGGCTGCGCGACCTCGGCTATCCGGTCGATGCGACACGCGGGGTCGCCGGCGGTTACCAGCTCGCGGCGGGCGCCTCCCTGCCGCCGCTGGTGGTGGACGACGAGGAGGCGGTCGCGCTCGCCGTCGGGCTGCGCACCGCCGCGCAGAGCGGCATCGCCGGGGTCGAGGACGCGTCCGTGCGGGCGCTCAGCAAGGTCGTGCAGGTCATGCCGCCGCGCCTGCGCCGGCGCGTCGACGCCCTGCGCGTCGCGACCCTCCCCGGCCCGCTCCGCCCCGGACCGCTCGTCGACGCCGATACGCTCACCACGGTCGCGCAGGCCTGCCGCGACGAGGAGCGGATCGAGTTCCACTACACCGCCCGCGACGGCGCCGAGACCGTGCGCACCGCCGAGCCGCACCGGCTGGTCGCCGTCGGCCGGCGCTGGTACCTCGTCGCGTACGACCTGACGCGCTTCGACTGGCGCAGCTTCCGCCTCGACCGGCTGAGCGGCGCCCGGGCCACCGGCGCGCGGTTCCGGCCGCGCGCCCTCCCCGCCGAGGACGCCGCCGCGTACGTGCGCGACTCCCTCGCCGGCGCGGCCGACACGATCGTGATCGAGGGCGTCGTGGCGGCTCCGCTCGCCCGGGTCGAGGAGGCCATCGGCCGCTGGGCGCAGCTGGAGGCGGTGGACGACGCCCGCACCCGCGCCCGCATCACCGCCGACGGGCCGGAGTGGGGGCTCTTCGCGCTCGCCGCGGTGGGCGCGCCGTTCCGGGTGGAGGGGCCGGAGG
>NZ_JBPGXM010000053.1:0-22894 GCF_056755495.1 Leifsonia sp. KNZ12-8B | reverse complement strand
GCCCCGCGTGGTGTGGCCGACCGGGCTCGCGATGGTGGCGCGCGAGATGGCCGGGGAGGTGCAGACCCCGTTGACCGGAGCCGCGGCCGGCGTCCTGCACGTCGGCGACCGGGTCTGGTTGCGCCACACCAAGTCCGGCGAGCTGAGCGAGCACCTGAACGGATTCCAGCTGGTCGACGCCGTCGACGGTCGGGCGGCCGTCGTCGGGGAGACGCTCACCTACCGGGGTGAGGGGAGGGTCTTCCTGTGACGGGCACGGCGGTGGAGGTGCGTGCGGGCGGCGGCCGCGCGGGCGTCTGGCGCAACTGGGGCCGGACCGAGGCGATCCGGCCACGCCGGATCGAGCGCCCCGCGGGCCCGGAGGCCGTGCAGCGCGCAGTGGCCGCGGCTGCGAGCCAGGGCCTGCCGGTGAAGGCGGTCGGGGCCGGCCACAGCTTCACCGGCATCGCCGCCGCACCCGGGGTGCTGCTCGACCTCGACGCCCTCAGCGGCGTGCTCGCGGTGGACCAGGAGCGCGGCCGGGTGACGCTCGCGGCCGGGACGCGCCTCCACCAGCTCCCGCGCCTCCTCGAACCGTACGGTCTGGCGCTCGAGAACATGGGCGACATCGACCGGCAGACCATCGCGGGCGCCACCTCCACCGGCACCCACGGCACCGGCGGCGCGTTCGGCGGCCTCGCCACGCAGCTCACCGGGCTCACCCTCGTCACCGCCGACGGCGGGCTGCTGCGCATCGACGAGACCGAGAACGCCGACCTGCTCCCCGCCGCGCGCCTCGGCCTCGGCGCGCTCGGCGTCATCGTCGACGTGACCGTGCAGTGCGTGCCCGCGTACCTCCTCCAGGCGGTGGAGCGGCCGGAGCCGCTGCAGGACGCCCTCGACGGCTACCTGGAGCGCTCGGCCCGCGAGGACCACTTCGAGTTCTACTGGTTCCCGCACACCGAGACCGCGCTCACCAAGACCAACACACGCCTCCCCAGCACGGCGCCGCGCGCGCCGCTCACCCGCTGGGGTCGCTGGGTCGACGACGAGCTGCTCGCGAACGGCCTCTACCGCGGCGTCTGCGCGGTCGGCACCATCGCGCCGGCCGTCGTCCCTCCCTTCAGTCGGCTGGCGCAGCGCCTGACCGGCAACCGCGACTTCACCGATGTGTCGCCGCGCGTGTTCGTGACCAACCGCACGGTCCGCTTCCGCGAGCAGGAGTACGCCCTCCCGCGCGCGGCCGTGCCGGCGGCGCTCGCCGAGGTGAAGGCGCTGATCGAGCGCCGGGGCTGGCGGATCTCCTTCCCGGTGGAGGTGCGCTCTGCAGCCGCGGACCCCAACTGGCTGTCGACGGCGTACGGCCGCGAGACCGGCTACATCGCGGTGCACCGCTACTACCGCGAGGACCACCGCGAGTACTTCGCCGCCGTCGAGGAGATCATGCTCGACCACGACGGCCGGCCGCACTGGGGCAAGCTGCACACCCGTGACGCCGACTGGTTCCGGGAGGCGTACCCGCGGTTCGGCGACTTCCTCGCTGTCCGCGACCGGCTCGACCCCGAGCGCCGGTTCGCGAACGCGTACCTGCGGCGGGTGCTGGGGGAGTGATCATCGGGACCCTCTTCGCGCCCAGAGTGCTGCGACCATGGCTCCCGCGAGGCATGCGCCGCCGAGCAGCCAGAGGATGCCCGCGAATGCGGCCGGAAGGGCCTGACTCACCACGATGGCCGCCGCTCCTGCCGCGGCCAGGGACACGGTCATTCGCCGGGCGCGTTGCGCGGTGCGGCGGTGGCCTGTCGATTCAGCTGACCGATTCATGTTGGTCATTCACGAGTTCAGGTTCGCCGTGGTGATGCAGAACGAGACCGTACCGCTGAACCCTGCTGAGGCGGCGCCCAGGCAGCCGATGCAGCCGATCCCGGCCGTGACGACACAGACCGCCGCGCATGCGAGCGAGATGCCGGCGATCGCCCAGGCTGCCACACCTGCGTTCGAGAGGCACTGATTGAAATTCCCCCACCAGTCGCCCTTCTTGTAAGCACGGCTCGCTAGCGGGGGCCCAGCGGTCTTGCCCTCGGCCGTGACGATCTGGTCCATCACGAGGCCTCCATCGATCCACGATTGCACGCGCCCGGAGTCTGCCGTCACCGGGGAGAACACCCACTGGCTGGACCCGGCGATCGACCCGTTCTCGTCGAAGACGACGGAGACGCTGCTCTGTTCGAGCACGCCTTGGCCGGCGGCCGCCGGGATGCGCAGCAGTCGAGTGGTGTCGCCGACTCGCCACGCGGTCGCTCGCTCGGTCGACAGCTCGAGACCACCCTGCGGCTCGATCCCGCCGGCGAGCGCTCGCGCGAGGAGGTCTGCAGTGTCGCTCGCCGCAAGCGCCGCCCAGCCATCGACGTCCGCCTTCATCGACTCCAGTGCTGCTTTCGACTCCGCCGCCGTCACGCCCGACGGCATGAGGAGGGCGTTCTCGTCGGCGTTGGCTGGGAGTGCGCCTGCCCCTGCGATGATCAGAGCCGCCATCAGCGCGATTGCGGCTCTCGCTCCGTGTCGTAGTGCCAAAGTCCGTCGTACCACAGTGACCTCCATGGGTTTGAGATTTAAGATGTGGCACTAGTATGTGAGATCCGAAGAATCACAGCAATAGCGTTCATACCTCCGTGACGTTCTAACCGCTACGCCGTCCGCCGCTGCAGCGTCAGCGACCCCACGATCACGGCCCCGAGCGAGAAGGCGCCGATGATCAGCAGCTGGCCGCCGATGTACGCCGCGTCCTCCGAGTTCGTGGCGACGGCGTTGAGGGCGTCGATGGCGTGCGACAGCGGCAGCCAGTCGCTGATCGCCTCCAGCACGTCCGGCAGCTGGTCGCGCGGCAGGAAGATGCCGCCGAGCAGGATCTGCGGGAAGATCAGCAGCGGCATGAACTGCACGACCTGGAACTCGGTGCGGGCGAAGGCGCTCGCGAACAGTCCCAGCGTGGTCCCGAGGATCGCATCGGCGACCGCGACCGCGAACAGCAGCCAGGTGCTGCCCTCGATCTCCAGTCCGCACACCCAGACCGCCATCGCGACGGCGACCGCCGACTGGACGACGGCGAGCAGGGCGAAGGCCAGGGTGTAGCCGAGGATGAAGTCGCCCTTGCCGAGCGGCATCGCGAGCAGGCGCTCCAGGGTTCCGGTGCGGCGCTCCCGCAGCGTGGTGATGCTCGTGACCAGGAACATCACGACGAACGGGAAGAGCGCCAGCATCGCCGGCCCGATGGTGTCGAAGACGGTGGTGTCGGTGAAGATCCACGCGACCAGCCCGATCAGCAGGCTCGGGACGACGACGAGCAGCCCGACGGTCCGCGGATCGTGCCGGATCTGCGTCAGCACGCGCTCGGTGGTGGCGAGGGTGCGGGTGGCGTTCATCGGCCGGCCTCCTCGGTGCGCTCCGGGTGTCCGGAGTCGTCGCCGCCCGGCTGCGCCTCGTCCAGGGCGTGCCGCGGGTGGCGCCGCCGCAGCAGCGCGAGGAACGCCCCCTCCGCGTCGGCGGCTCCGGTCTCGGCGAGCAGCTCCTCCGGCGTCTGGTCGGCCAGGATGCGCCCCTCCCGCATCAGCAGCAGCCGGTCGCAGCGGGTGGCCTCGTCCATGACGTGACTGGAGATCAGGAGGCTGGTCCCCGCGTCCGCGAGCCGGTGGAACAGCCCCCACAGGTCCGCGCGCAGCAGCGGGTCGAGGCCGACGGTCGGCTCGTCGAGCACCAGCAGGTCGGGGGAGCCGAGCAGCGCCGCGGCGAGGGAGACGCGGCTGCGCTGCCCGCCGGAGAGCGTCGACACGAGCTGCCCCGCGTTCGCGCCGAGATCGGTCGCCTCGATGGTGCGCCCGACATCCTCCTTGCCGGCGCCGAGCACGCGCCGGAAGTACGTCAGGTTCTGCGTGACGGTGAGGTCGTCGTAGACGCTCGCCGCCTGGGTCACGTACCCGACGCGATGGCGCAGGGCCGACGACCCGGCCGGCTGGCCGAGCACCTCCACCGTGCCGCCGCCGATGCGCTGGACGCCGACGATGGCGCGCATGAGCGTCGTCTTGCCGCAGCCGCTCGGCCCGAGCAGGCCGACGACCTGCCCGCGCGGGATGTCCAGCGTGAGCCCGTCGAGCACGGTCGTGCGACCGCGGCGCACGCGCAGCCCGGCGATGGAGACCGCGGGATCGGGCGAATTCATCATGTGCTGAATTATTCGCCGCCGCGACCGCGTGCACAAGAGCGGAGCGAGCCGGTGGAAGGCGGAGCTCAGGCGAGCGGCGCCTCCGGATAGCCGAAGAGGTGCCACTGCAGCACCGGGCCGATCCGCCGCGCCAGCTCGTCGGGCGAGGCGCTCGCGATCGGCTCGAGGCGGAGGGCGAACCGGGTCATCATCAGCCCGACCAGCTGGGAGGCGGCGAGGTTCGCGCGCAGGGCGGCGTCGGGTCCGTCGTTGAGCGCCGCGAGCTGCGAGAAGACCTCCCTGGTGAGGAACTCGCGCACCATCCGCGTGCCGGGGCCGCTCCCGAGCACCGTCCGCAGCACGACCACCATCCGGCCCGCCGCCTTCGGGTCGCCGAGCTGCTCCAGCAGGTAGCGCACCAGCCGCTCGCCGATCTCGTCGCGCGGGGCCGCGAGCACGACCTCCAGCATCCGGTCGGGCCGCAGCGGCGCCTCGAGCGCGGCGGCGAACACGTCGGCCTTGCCGTCGAAGTAGTGGTGGACGAGCGCCGAGTCGACCCCTGCTCGGCGGGCGATCGCGCGGAGGGAGGCCGCCTCGTAGCCGCGCTCGGCGAACTCGTCCGCCGCCGCCCGGAGGATCGCGGTGCGCGCGGACGAGGCGCCGCGCTCCTTGCGCGGACGGCCGCGCGGGCGGCGTTCGGCGATCTCGCTCACGGGGACATTGTGCACCCTCGCGGCGCCGTCCATGCGTCCGCCCGGTGCTTGCTTCGAGTGTGATGGGAACGCGGTGAGAGGCCGGTCGGCCGCCGATAGGATGTGGTCTGCGCACCGTCCTTCACCGCGCCCCACGCAAGGAGTACCCGAACATGGAATGGCTCATTCCGGTCATCATCGTCGTCGTGATCGTCGCGATCATCGGGATCTACTTCTGGGCCACCTACAACTCGCTCGTCACCCTCAAGGTGCGCGTCGACGAGGCGTGGAGCGACATCACGGTGCAGCTCAAGCGGCGTGCCGACCTCATCCCGAACCTCATCGAGACGGTCAAGGGCTACGCGGCGCACGAGAAGGGCGTCTTCGAATCCGTCACCCAGGCGCGCGCCGAGACGCTGTCCGCCCAGGGGCCGGCCGAGGCGTCCGTCGCCGAGGGCCACATGCAGACCGCGCTGAAGAGCATCTTCGCCGTGGCCGAGGCCTACCCGCAGCTGCAGGCGAGCCAGAACTTCCTGCGCCTCCAGGCCGACCTGGTCGACACCGAGGACAAGATCCAGGCGTCGCGCCGGTTCTACAACGGCGGCGTGCGCGAGTTCAACACCAAGATCCGCGTCTTCCCGAACAACCTGTTCGCCCGGCGCCTGGGCTTCAGCGAGCGCGACTTCTTCGAGGTCGACAACCTCGCCGCCATCGCCGAGCCTCCGCGCGTCCAGTTCTAGGGCGTCGATGTACAGGGCGATCGCCAGGAACAAGCGCAACACCGTCTTCATCATCCTGCTGTTCCTGGTCCTCATCGGTGCGCTGGGATGGCTCGCGGCGTGGTTCTACCAGAGCTGGTCGATCCTCGCCTTCGTGCTCATCGGGGCGGTGGTCTACGCCGCCTTCCAGTACTTCATGGCGAGCAGCCAGGCGCTGAGCATGGCGGGAGCGATCCCGATCCAGAAGGCGGACAACCCGCGGCTGTGGAACATCGTCGAGAACCTCTCGATCACCACGGGCACGCCGATGCCGGCCGTCTACATCGTGAACGACCCGGCGCCGAACGCCTTCGCCACCGGGCGGGACCCGCAGCACGCGTCCGTCGCCGCGACGACCGGACTGCTCGACATCATGACCGACGCCGAGCTGGAGGGCGTGATGGCGCACGAGCTCGGGCACGTGCGCAACTACGACATCCGGCTGTCGATGATCGTGTTCGGCCTGACGGTGGCGGTGGGGTTCATCGCCGACATGATGCTGCGGATGGCCTTCTTCGGCGGCAACAACCGCAACAACAACAACGGCGGGGGCAACCCGGTCGTGCTCGTCTTCGGCCTCATCGCCCTGGTCGTGGCGCCGCTCGTGGCGACTCTGGTCCAGCTCGCCGTGTCGCGCCAGCGCGAGTACCTCGCCGACGCGACCGGCGCCATGACGACGCGTCACCCGGACGCCCTGGCGAGCGCGCTGCTGAAGCTGGAGGCGTACGGGCGCCCGATGCGCAAGCAGAACTCCTCGATGGCGCACCTCTGGATCGCCGAGCCGCTCCGGCCGAGCATCACGGCGCGCCTGTTCAGCACCCACCCGCCGATCCCCGAGCGCGTCGACCGCCTCGAGAAGATGGGCGCCGGCTTCTGAGCCCACAGCCGAGTACGCGCGGATTCGGCCCGGAACCGCCGAGTACGCAGAGAGTCCGCGTACTCGGAGGCAGGCGACGGGACGGGCGCTACGGCTGCTGAAGGTCGGCGGAGCCGGTGTAGCGGTAGCGCACGCGCGTGCCGGTGCGCGGCTCGTCGAGTGGCCGCCACTCGGTGCCGATGTTCGACTCGCCGTCGGTGACCGAGATGTCGCGGATCGGGTCGGCGGGCTGCCCGTCGATGAAGCTCGTGATGACCTCCGCGTACACCTCGCCGTCCGTGCCGAGCAGGACCGCGATGTAGTGGTCGGACTCCCGCACGAGCGAGGCGCGCACCCACAGCCGGTCGTCGAACTGGACGAGCGCACCGCCCTCGATGGCGGCCCCGGGCTTGACCCCGGTCACGATCCCGTCGAGCCAGTGATCGCCATCGGGATAGGAGTAGAGCTCCCGCATCGGCTGTTCGTAGTCGGCCTCATCGGCCCCGTCGGCATTCAGATACTCCAGCGGTGACGTCATGCCTCGAACCCTACTCCCACCGTCCGCCACCATCCTTTCCGGACTTCTGCCCGGGACACGCCGGACGGGGACGTGCGCAACTCAGGAAGCGATGGCGCGGCCGGCGAGGGCACGGGCGAGCGCCGGCGCGAGGTCGCCCCGGGCGCCCTCGCTCACCGCGACGGACTCGAGGCCCTGCCAGGCCGCCGTCTCGTGCAGCAGCGGCACCAGCCGGTCGAGGGTCGCGGGAGGCGCGCCCGGCTCGGTCCACGCGGACTGCACCCGCAGCACGCCCGCCTGCCGGTCGCTCTTCAGGTCGATGCGGCCGACGAGGGCGTCGTCGAGCAGGATCGGGAGCGAGTAGTACCCGTAGACGCGCTGCGGCGCGGGCGTGTAGATCTCGATGCGGTAGTGGAAGCCGAACATCCGCAGCGCCCGGTCGCGGAACCACACCACCGGGTCGAACGGCGAGAGCAGCGCCGCCGCCTCGATCCGGCGCGGCGTGCGGGCGTCGCGGTGCACCCACGCGGGGATCGGCTTGCCGCCCGACTCCCAGCCGGGCACCCGCACGGGAAGGAGCTCGCCCGCCTCCTCCAGGTCGCGGATGGCAGCGGCGGCCGGCGCGCCCTTGATGCGGTAGTAGTCGGCGAAGTCCTTGGCCGTGCCGATGCCGTGCGCCACGGCCGAGCGGCGGATCAGCTCGCGGACGGCGTCCTCCCGGTCGATGGTCCGGTCGAGCGCGGTGGACGGGAGCACATCCTCCGCCAGGCCGTAGCGGCGCTGGAACCGGGTGCGCCCGGCGATCGCGACCTCGCCGAACAGGAACAGCGACTCCAGCGCCCGCTTGACGCCCGACCAGCCCCACCACGGGCCGGTGCGCGTGTTCGCGTCGTGCTCGATCTCGCCGGCGACCAGCGGTCCGTTCGCGGCGAGCTCGCGCCGCAGCCACTCCACCGTGTCGCGGTTCTGCGCGAACCACCCGTCGGCGGCGCCGTACCGGGCGCGGTAGTCGGCCATCCGCCAGCCGAACAGCGGCCAGTCCTCCTTGCGCATGAAGGCCGCCTCGTGCGCCCAGTACTCGGTGTGCGGGCCGCGCGCGTCGAACGTGAGCCGGTCGAGCAGCGTGCGGTCGTAGCCGCCGAGCCGGGCGAAGACGGGGAGGTAGTGGCTGCGCTCGAAGACGTTGACCGAGTCGATCTGCAGCAGCCCCAACCGGTCGATCACGCCGTTGAGCTGCCGTGTGCCCACGGCGGCCGGCCGCGGCCTCCCGAATCCCTGGGCCGCGAGAGCGATGCGGCGCGCAGCTGCCGGGGAGACCGACGCCGGAGAGACGCGAGCGGGGGACACCTGATCGACCACGTGTAGACCCTATCCGCCCCCGCCGACACCCCGCGCGGACGGCGGTCACCCCGCGTTCACCGTCCGGCCACCGCCCGCTGGCCCGCGCGTCTCCCGCCGTCCCTACGGTGATCGCGGATCGGGAAGGCCCGGTCCGCAACCCGTATCTGGAGGACATTCCGTGATCACCAAGCGCACGCGCGCCGTCGGCCTCGCCGCCGCGGCGACCGTCGTCGCCCTCTCGCTCGCCGCCTGCTCGGGCGGCGCGAGCGCCGACACCGCCGACAGCGAGAAGATCGCCACCGCCACCGACGCCGCGTCGGCCGGCGGGATGGACGCGCTGGTCAAGGCCGCGAAGGCCGAGGGCAGCCTGAACATCATCGCGACCCCGGGCGACTGGGCCAACTACCAGGAGATCTTCGACGGCTTCACCGAGAAGTACGGCATCACGATCAACCCCAGCCAGGACAGCGCCTCCAGCCAGGAGGAGATCGACGCCGCCGAGAAGCTGAAGGGCCAGGACACCGCCCCCGACACGTTCGACATCGGCTCCTCGGTCGCCCTCGCCAACACGGACTACTTCGCGCCGTACAAGCCGGCCGGGTTCGACGACATCCCCGACTCGCAGAAGGAGAAGGACGGCCTCTGGAAGGTCGGCTACTACGGCGTGATGGCGGTCGGCTACGACGCCGACAAGATCAAGAACCCGCCGAAGACCTTCGACGACCTCCTGAAGCCGGAGTTCAAGGGTGCCGTCGCGCTGAACGGCAACCCGACCCAGGCGGCTGCCGCGGCCGGCGCCGTCGCGTACGCCACGCTGCAGAACGGCGGGTCGCTCGACGACCTGAGCGCGGGCGTGGACTGGTTCTCGAAGCTCAAGAAGGCCGGCAACTGGAACGCCGCGGACGGCAAGCCCAACACCATCGCCTCGGGCGAGACCCCGGTGCTGCTCGACTGGTCGTTCAACCAGAAGGGCTACGCCACCTCCGACACCATCAAGGGCGGCGGCGTGGACTGGAAGTACGTCGTGCTCCCCGGCACCGCGTACGTCGGCTACTACAACCAGGCCATCAACAAGGACGCGCCGCACCCGGCGGCCGCGCGCCTGTGGGAGGAGTACCTCTACAGCGACGCCGCCCAGAACGCCTGGCTGAAGGGCGGCGCCTACCCGGCCCGCGTCGACGCCATGCAGAAGGCGGGCACCCTCGATGAGAAGGAGTTCCCCGGAAAGCTCGACGACGTCGCCGTGATGACCGACGAGCAGGCGACGAAGGCCGGCGAGCTGCTCAACTCCACCTGGGCCAACGCGGTCGGCTGATGACCGGGACCATCGCCGGCGCGGTGGCGCCGGCGGTCGAGAGCGCCGCCGCCGGGACCCCTGCCGAGCAGGGGCCCCGGCGGCAGCGCCCGTCGCGTGCGCGGCGGACCCCCGCGCGGGGCCCGCGCCGCGGCGGGCTCGCCGCCGTGCTCGGCCTCACGCCGTTCGCCTTCTACGTCGTCGTCTTCCTCGCGATCCCGACCCTCGTCGCCGTCGGCAGCGGGTTCGTGGACGGGGAGGGCCGGTTCACCTGGGCGAACCTCAGCGGCCTCGCCGAGCCCGCCATCGCCGGGTCGTTCCTCGGCGCCTTCTGGCTCTCCGCGGTCACCGCCGTCGTCGGAGCCGTCGCGGGCGCCGCGCTCTGCTTCGCCCTGCTCGGCAGCCGGGCGGGTGGCGTCGGCCGCTCGCTCGTGGACTCCGCCAGCAGCGTGCTGGCCCAGTTCGGCGGCGTCATGCTCGCCTTCGCGTTCATCGCGACCATCGGGGCGCAGGGGCTTGTGACCGTGCTGCTCCGCAACCAGTTCCACGTGAACATCTACGAGAACGGCGTGTGGCTCTACAGCGTGCCCGGCCTCATCCTCCCGTACCTCTACTTCCAGATCCCGCTCATGGTGATCACCTTCCTCCCGGCGCTGGAGGGGCTGCGCCCGCAGTGGCTGGAGGCGACGGCGACGCTCGGCGGCGGCCGCTGGACCTACTGGCTGCGGGTCGGCGGCCCGATCCTCCTGCCGTCGTTCCTCGGCAGCCTCCTGCTGCTGTTCGCGAACGCGTTCTCGTCGTACGCGACGGCCGCGGCGCTCGTCGGGCAGGCCAACAACATCGTGTCCCTGCAGATCCGGCAGGCGCTGATCAGCGAGACCGTGCTCGGCCGGGCGAACCTGGCCGGTGCGATGGCGCTCGGGATGCTCGTGGTCATGATCGTCGTGATGCTCGCGTACTCCGCGCTCGTCCGGCGCACCGCGCGGTGGCAGCGATGACGCGCGGCGCCCGTCCGTTGCGGCTCGCACCGGGGCCGGCGACCACGGCGGTCATCTGGACCGTGCTCGGCGTCTTCTTCCTCGTCCCGCTGGTGTCGATGGTGGAGTTCACCCTCCGCACCGCGAAGCCGGGCGTCTACACGGTCGACCGCTGGGTCGCCGTGTTCAGCGGCGAGACGCATCGCGACGACCGCGTGTACCAGGGCCTCGGCAACTCGCTCGTCCTCGCCGCCGTCACGGTCGCCATCGTGCTGCTGGTGCTGCTGCCGACGATGGTCCTGGTGGAGCTGCGGTTCCCGCGCCTGCGCCGGCTGCTGGAGGGCGTGTGCCTGCTCCCGATCATGATCCCGGCGATCGTCATGGTCGTCGGCCTCGCCCCCACCTATGCCGTCGTGACCGACGTGTTCGGCTCGGGGTCGTGGACGCTCGCCTTCGCGTACGGCATCACCGTGCTGCCGTACGCCTACCGCGCGATCCAGGGGAGCGTCGCGGCCACCGACCTGGTGACGCTCACCGAGGCGGCCCGGTCGCTCGGCTCCGGCTGGTGGACGGCCTTCTGGCGCGTGATCGTGCCGGGCCTGCGCCGCGGGATCCTCGCCGCCGCCGCGCTGTCGGTCGCGGTGGTGCTCGGCGAGTTCACCATCGCGTCGCTGCTCAGCCGCGTCAACCTGCAGACCTCGCTGCTGCTCGTGTCGCAGTCCGACCCCTTCGTCGCGGTCATCTTCGCGCTCCTCGCGCTGGTGTTCGCATTCGTCCTCCTCGTCGTCGTCGACCGCGTCGTGTCGGTCCGGCGGCGCACCGCGAAAGGCTGATCCGTGTCCGTACTCTCTCCCTCCCTCGCCGCCGGCCCCGCCTCCCGCCGGGGGAGCACCGTCGAGCTGCGCGGACTCGTCCGCGACTTCGGCGGCGGCGTCGGCCTGACCGGGCTCGACCTCGCCGCCGGTCCGGGTGAGTTCATCGCCCTGCTCGGGCCGAGCGGGTGCGGCAAGACGACCGCGCTGCGCGCCCTCGCCGGGCTCGAGCGGGTGGACGGCGGCAGCATCCTCATCGACAGCCGCGACGTGACGGGGGAGCCGGCCAGCCGACGCGATCTCGGAATGGTGTTCCAGTCGTACTCGCTGTTCCCGCACCTCGACTCCGCCCAGAACGTGGAGTTCGGCCTCCGGATGCGCAAGGTGCCCGCCGCCGAGCGCCGCCGCCGTGCCGCCGAGGCGCTCGACCTCGTCGGTCTGGGCGGGCACGGCTCCCGGTACGCCCACCAGCTCTCCGGCGGTCAGCAGCAGCGCGTGGCGCTCGCGCGGGCCCTCGTCACGGAGCCGCGCGTCCTGCTGCTCGACGAGCCCCTCTCGGCGCTCGACGCCAAGGTGCGCGTGCAGCTGCGGGACGAGATCCGCCGCCTCCAGACCGAGCTCGGCATCACGACGTTCTTCGTGACGCACGACCAGGAGGAGGCGCTCGCCGTCGCCGACCGGGTCGCGGTCATGCGCGCGGGCGCCATCGAGCAGATCGGGTCGCCGGAGGAGCTGTACCACCGCCCGGCCACGGCCTTCGTGGCGGAGTTCGTCGGGCTCACCAACCGGGTCCCCGGCACGGTCGCGGGAGGGCTGCTCAACCTCCTCGGCGGCCCGGTTCCGCTGGCCGCGCCGGCGGCCGACGGACCCGTCACCGCTTACGTGCGCCCCGAGGACGTACTGCTCTCGGCCGACGGCGTGCCGGCGACCGTGCTGACGACGAGCTTCCTCGGCGCCGTCCGGCGCACCCGCGTGCGCCTGGAGGACGGGACCGAGCTGGCGGTGCAGCACGGGACGCGTGAGCACCCGGCGCCCGGCGAGCGGGTGAGCGTCGCCCTCGCGCCCACGCCGGTGACGGTGGCGCCCGCGGCCTGACGCCGACGGCCTGGCACCTGCCGCCGGTCCGCCGGGCACGTGCGGTCTGGTGCGACGCGCGGAGGCGGCAGTACCCTGCGCGCATGTCGGACCAGGCCAGCACCAGCTACACGCCCAGCGTCGACGCCGAGATCACCGACGCCGTCCAGTTCGAGACGTTCGACCGGACGCTCTCGCCCCACGACGTGGCCACGCGGCTGCGGCTCGACCAGGTCATCCACCTGCCGTGGTGGTTCCTCCCGATCGACACGATCAGCCCGACGCACACGGTCGGCAAGGGCAGGACGAACCTGACCGTCATCGCCCCGGACATCCTGCAGACGGATACCACCGGCACGCCGTACGCGTCGTTCGCGTTCCGTCCGGTGCCCTCCGGCGGGCCGGGCGTCTCCGTGCACTTCGAGCCCGCCGCCTACGGCATCACGAGCACGCAGACCTACCTGGTGGAGTTCCTCATCGCGACCAGCGGACCGGTGACGCTCTCCGTCAACGGATACGCCGGCGCGGGCACTGTGAGCGGCACCGGGACCAAGACGGTCAGCGGCAACGTCGCCGTCGTCGTAGGACTGCAGAACGTCCCGGCCGCGCACACGACCTACGCCTCCATCCAGCAGACCTCGGCGGGAGGCTCCTGGCAGTGGTTCCGCACGGCGATCGAGCGCCCGCCGCTGGTGTTCGAGCCGTCGCCCTGAACCGGCCGACTGTACGCCCGCTGTGAAGGCGCGGCCAGCCGCCGGGAGTCGGGCCGGTGCCCGCGGGCGTGGAGCCTACACTGACGAACATGTCCGACAGCGAGACCCCCGTCCCGTCCTCCACCGCGAACGAGCCGGCCCCGGCCGCCGGGTCGCCCGTGGGCGCGAACGGCGTCCCCGGCGACAACCGGGCGCCGGCCCGCTCGCGGTTCCTGCGCCGCCGGAACGACGCGGCCGCGCGCGCGATCGCCCCCGCGCCCGCGCACACGGAGCCGATCGAGGCGTCGCTGCCGCGCGGCGTCCGGCTCGGCGCCGCCTGGTCGTGGCGGCTGCTCGTGATCGGCGCGGCCATCGCGGTCCTGCTCTTCCTCATCGTGCAGCTGCGGCTCATCGTGATCCCGGTGCTCATCGCGGTGCTGCTCGCCGCGCTGCTCGTGCCGTTCAAGGACTTCCTGCTGCGCCACCACTGGCCGAAGTGGCTGAGCGTCGTGGTGCCGCTGCTGGCCACGGTCGTGGTCGTCGGCGGGCTGTTCTATCTGGCGATCTGGTCGGTCACCCGGCAGAGCGACGACCTGCGCACCCAGGGGGTGCAGGCCTACGACGACTTCCGCGCGTGGCTCACCAGCGGACCGCTCGGGCTGAGCGAGGCGCAGATCAGCGACGCGCTGTCCTCGCTCCTCAAGTCCATCCAGGAGGACAGCCAGGTGTTCATCTCCGGCGCGCTGTCGGTGAGCTCCACGCTGGGCCACGTGGTCACCGGTGCTCTGCTCACCATCTTCAGCGTGCTGTTCATCCTCATCGACGGCCGGGGGATCTGGGGCTGGGTCGTGCGGGTCTTCCCGAAGCGGGCACGGCCCGCGGTCGACGGCGCCGGACAGGCCGGATGGCAGACGCTCAAGAACTTCGTGAAGGTGCAGATCCTGGTCGCCTTCATCGACGCGGTCGGCATCGGCATCGTCGCGTTCTTCCTCGGGCTGCCGCTGGTCATCCCGATCTCGGTGCTCGTCTTCCTCGGCTCGTTCATCCCCGTCGTCGGCGCCGTCGTCACCGGCGCGCTGGCCGTCGTCGTCGCGCTCATCTTCAAGGGCTGGGTGTTCGCGCTCATCATGCTGGCCGGCGTCCTGCTGGTTCAGCAGTTGGAGGGCCACGTCCTGCAGCCGCTCATCATGGGCACCGCGGTGAAGGTGCACCCGCTCGCCGTTGTTCTCTCCGTCGCGGCGGGCTCGCTCCTCGCGGGCATCCCCGGCGCCCTGTTCGCCGTCCCGTTCGTCGCCGTGCTCAACGTCATGGTCCACTACATCTCCAGCGGGGTGTGGCGGAACCGCGGGGATACGCCCAGCGCGGAGCCGCCGTACCGGCCGATCTGGCAGACCGTGCCGCAGGCGGTGCGGCGCTCGCCCTCCTGACGCCGGACCACGCGGTGGCAGCCGCGGGAAGCGCATACACCGCCCGGAATACAGCGGCGGGTAGGCTGAGCGCGTGGCAACCGTGACCGATCCCACGCGCACTCCGTTCGCCGGGCCCAGCCTGGACGAGATCGAGGCCGCGCGCGCGATCGTGGGCCGGGTCGCCCGCACGACGCCCCTGGAGAGCTCGCGGTTCCTCGCCGAGGTGCTCGGAGCGCCGGTGCTGCTCAAGTGCGAGAACCTCCAGCGCACCGGGTCGTACAAGATCCGCGGCGCCTACCACCGGCTGTCCAAGCTGAACGCCGAGGAGCGCGAGCGCGGCGTCGTCGCCGCCTCGGCCGGCAACCACGCGCAGGGCGTGGCCTTCGCCGCCCGCGAGCTGGGCATCCACGCCACGATCTTCATGCCGGTCGGCGTCGCCATCCCCAAGTTCCAGGCCACCAGGGCCTACGGGGCGGATGTGGTGCTGAGCGGCAGCATCGTCGACGAGACGCTGCGCGCGGCCGCGGAGTTCGCCGAGCAGACCGGTGCGGTGCTCATCCCGCCCTTCGACCACCCGGACGTGGTCGCCGGACAGGGCACCCTCGGCCTCGAGCTGCTCGACGAGGCGCCGGACGTCGCCACGGTCGTCGTGCCGATCGGCGGCGGCGGCCTGATCTCCGGCGTCGCGAGCGCGATCAAGCAGCGGGCGCACCGGGAAGGACGCAGCATCCGCGTCATCGGCGTCCAGGCGGCCAACGCGGCCGCCTACCCGGCGTCGCTGGCGGCGGGGGAGGTCACCGAGATCGCGCCCATTCCGACCATCGCCGACGGCATCGCGGTCAGCCGCCCCGGCACGCTGAACTTCGAGATCATCAAGGCCGCGGTCGACGAGGTCGTCACGGTGAGCGAGGACGACATCGCCCGCGCGCTGCTCGTGCTGCTGGAGCGGGCGAAGCTCGTCGTGGAGCCGGCGGGCGCGGCGGCGGTCGCGGCCATCCTCGCCGGGCACGTCCCGGCCGACGGCACGACCGTCGCGATCCTCTCCGGCGGCAACATCGACCCGCTGCTCATGCAGCGCGTCATCGGGCACGGCCTCGCCGCCTCCGACCGCTACCTCAAGCTCACGATCATGCTGCCCGACCGCCCCGGCCAGCTGGCGCGCATCGCCGAGCTCCTCGCCGGTGTGAACGCGAACGTGGTGGAGGTGCTGCACACGCGGCACGGACGCGGCCTCCAGCTCAGCCAGGTCGAGCTCGACGTCAGCGTCGAGACGCGCGGCACCGAGCACCGCCAGCAGGTGATCGCCGCCCTCCGCGCCGCGGGCTACGACCCGGTCGTCGACGACGAATGACGAAACCGCCGAGTACGCGCATTCTCTGCGTACTCGGCGGTTTCGTCTCGAATCCGCGCGTACTCGACGGGGTCGGTACGCGCAGGGCGCGGGTCACTGGCCCGCGTAGGTCTCCACCTTGGTGACCTCGACGGCGATCTGACGGCCGTTCGGGGCGGTGTACTCGGTCGAGTCGCCGACCTTCAGGCCGAGGATGGCCAGGCCGAGCGGGCTCTGCTCGCTGTAGACGGGGAGGTCGCTGCCGGCCGCGATCTCGCGGTTGCCGATCAGGAAGACGCTCTCGTCGCCCGCGATCGTCGCGGTGATGACGGTGCCGGGCTCGACGACGCCGTGGCTCTCGGGCGCCTCGCCGACGGTCGCGCTGCGCAGGAGGTTGGTGAGCTGGACGATGCGGGCCTCGATCTTGCCCTGCTCCTCCTTGGCCGCGTGGTAGCCGCCGTTCTCCTTGAGGTCGCCCTCCTCGCGCGCCGCCTCGATGCGCTTGGCGATCTCGTTGCGGCCGTTGACGCTGAGCTCCTCGAGCTCGGCCGCCAGGCGGTCGTACGCATCCTGGGTCAGAAAGGTGACCTGAGAGTCGGACATGATGATCTCCTTCGCTCCCACGGCCGAGGCCGCGTGGGCAGATCGTCGGGGGAAGGACCCCCTGGGTAAAGTCGACGCCCCGACCTCGTGGCCGGGGCGTATCCAGAGAATGCTAGGCCAGCCAGCAGGCGTTAATCAAACCCGTGTTGCTCTGCTGCACCGTCCGGATCGTCTCGGTGTGCGTGGTCTCGCGGCGGTCGGAGCCGGGGTACTGGACGATGCGCCAGCCGACGATCGCGAAGTCCTCGTTCAGGGCCTGGATCGCGCAGGTGACCGGTGCGCCTGTGGGAGCGCTGATCGAGAAGGAGATGTCGACGTGATGGGCGTCCTTGATGACGAACGCGGTGTCCGTCGCCTCCAAGTCGGCCTGGTCGTTGTCCCAGCCGGCCCACACCACCCAGGCGCCCACGATGGCGACCAGCGCGACGAAGCCGCCGCCGAGCAGCCAGCGGTCGCGGCGCCGGCGCTCCGGGGTGCGGCCGTAGCGGCGATCGATGCTCTCCGTCACCGCCATGCTGGTCGCGTCCGCCTCTCTCGTCGAAGTGCAGGGCCGCCGCGGGCGCGACGGTAGGCTGGATCCAGACTAGGAGATGAAGCTGTGAATCCCGCACGCCCGTCCCGCCGGCTCATGGCGGTCCACGCCCATCCCGACGACGAGTCCAGCAAGGGAGCAGGCACCTACGCCGCGTACGCCGCCCGCGGTGACGAGGTGATGATCGTGAGCTGCACCGGCGGCGAGCGCGGCGACATCCTGAACGAGAACCTCGACGCCCGCTCCCGCGCGATGGCCGCCCGCGACATGGCCGGGCTGCGCCGCCGCGAGATGGCCGCGGCGCAGGCCGTGCTCGGCGTCCAGCACCGCTGGCTCGGCTATGTGGACTCGGGGATGGCGCGCGAGGACGGCACGCATCCCTTCGGCTCCTTCGCCGCGCTGCCGGTCGAGGACGAGCTGGCGCCGCTGGTCCGCCTGGTGCGCGAGTTCCGCCCGCACGTGATGATCACGTACGACGAGAACGGCGGCTATCCGCATCCCGACCACATCCGCGCCCACGTCATCGGCGTCGCGGCGTACCACGCGGCGGCCGACCCCGACCGCTTCCCCGAGCTGGGGGAGCCGTGGACGGTGTCGAAGCTCTACTACGACCGCATCTTCAACGGCGAGCGCATCCGCGCGGTGCACGACGCGCTGCTCGCCGCGCAGCCGTCGTCGCCGCTGCTGGAGCGGATGCGCGAGATGCGCTCGTGGCTGGACGACCAGCCGTCGCTCGTCACGACCCGCGTCCCGGTCGGCGACGTCCTGGAGACCCGCGACGCGGCCCTGCGCTCGCACGCCAGCCAGGTCGCACCGGACAGCACCTTCTTCTTCTGGCCCAACGACGTGCTGCGCACCGCGTGGCCGACGGAGGAGTTCCAGCTCATCGACTCGAAAGTGGAGAGTTCCATGCCAGAGACCGACCTCTTCGCGGGGATCGACGCCGACACGGCGGGAGGCGCCGCGTGATCGCCGACACCCTCCTCCGCGCCTCCGTGTGGCTGGCCGCGACGCCCACGCCGACGCCGTCGGGCGCGCCGGACGACGACCTCGTGACGCCGGGCGTCGCGGGCTTCATCGTCACGTTCCTCGTGGCGGTCGCCGCCGTGCTGCTGGCGCTCGACATGGTGCGCCGCATCCGCCGCGTGCGCTACCGCGCAGAGATCAACGAGAAGCTCGACGCCGAGCAGGCGGCGGAGGGCGACGAGCGTCCGGACGACCAGACCCGCTGAGCCGGCGGGCGCCGGGGCGGCTGGGCGCCGGGGCGGCTGGGCGCCGGGCCGGCTACGCGTTGTAGGCGGGGTGCAGCGCGATCAGGAGCGTCGCCGTCCAGTGGCAGAGGAAGGCGAGCACCGTCAGGGTGTGGAAGATCTCGTGGAACCCGAACACGCCGGGGATCGGGTTCGGCCGCTTGAGGCCGTAGATCACCGCGCCGATGGTGTAGAAGATCCCGCCGACGAGCACCAGGACCATCATCGCGACGTTGGCCGCGACGAGGTCGCCGAGGTACATCACCGCCGCCCAGCCGAGCGCCACGTAGATCAGCACGTACAGCCAGCGCGGGGCGTGGATCCAGAAGACGCGGAACCCGATCCCGATCAGCGCGCCGCCCCACACCAGCGACAGCAGCAGGATGCCCTTCTCCGGCGGGAGCGCGAGCACGGCCAGCGGGGTGTACGTGCCGGCGATGAGCAGGAAGATGTTGGCGTGGTCGATGCGCTTGAGCAGGACCTTCGTCCGCGGCTTCCAGTTGAAGCGGTGGTAGAGCGCCGAGTTGCCGAACAGCAGCATCGACGTGAGCATGAAGACGGCCGACGCCCACTTGGCCGCTGCGCCCTCGGCCAGGCAGATCAGGACGATGCCGGCGGCGATCGCCACCGGGAAGGTGCCGGCATGGATCCAGCCGCGCCATTTCGGCTTGAGCTCCCCGGTGGCCGCCTGCGACGCGTCGAGCAGCGGGATGTTGGGGATGTCCGGGCCCTCGCGGTCCGCAGCCGCCTCATCCGCCTTGACGGCGGCATCGGCGGGCGAGAGCTCCGCGGCCGGCTTGCCGAGCTGTTCGGCGACGTCCTCGTTCTCAGGGCGGTGGCGGGGCGACATGTGCCAACACTACGGGAGGCCGGTGGCCGGATGCTGTGAGTCGATCCGGCGCCGGAGCGCTAACGTAGCAGCGTGACCAGACGCAGTTCCGCCCCGGGCAGCGGGCTGCTGTACGGGCTGTACCAGAAGCGCCTGCGCCGCGAGCTCGCCGGCCTCGGCCCCGAGGCGATGCCGCGGCACGTCGCCATGATCATCGACGGCAACCGGCGCTGGGCCCGGCAGGCCGGGCTCACCACGGTCGCCCACGGCCACCGCGCCGGCGCCCAGAAGATGCGCGAGTTCCTCGAGTGGTGCGACGACCTCGGCATCGAGGTCGTGACGCTCTACCTGCTCTCCTCCGACAACCTGACCAACCGCGAGAGCGGCGAGCTCTCCGACCTCATCGAGATCATCGCCGAGCTGGCCGACGATCTCTCCCGCTACCGCGACTGGCGGGTCAAGCACGTCGGCTCGACCGCCGGTCTCCCTGCCCCGCTCGTCGCCGCACTGACCGGGGCGGAGGACCGCACGGCGGGCAACACCGGCCTCCACATCAACCTCGCGGTCGGCTACGGCGGCCGCAAGGAGATCACGGACGCCATGCGCAGCATCGTCGCCGCGCACCACGCCGACGGCGGCAGCCTCGAGACGCTCGCCGACCTCCTCACCCCCGACCTCATCGGCGAGCACCTCTACACCGGAGGGCAGCCGGACCCCGACCTGGTCATCCGCACGTCGGGGGAGCAGCGGCTCAGCGACTTCATGCTCTGGCAGAGCGCGCACAGCGAGTTCTACTTCGTGGAGGCGCTCGGTCCCGACCTGCGCGAGGTCGACTTCCTGCGCGCGGTCCGCGACTACTCCCGCCGCCACCGACGGTTCGGGGGCTGAGGCGTGACGACGATCGAGGAGTTCGCGCGCGGCTTCGGCGAGGAGCCGGGATACCTGGACTACGGGAGGGTCGGCCCGCTCTCGACGGCGGTGCGCACCGAGGCCGCGGCCCAGCTGGAGATCCTCGGCCGCGCCCGGTTCGGCACCATCGACCGGCTGCGCGCCGAGGACCAGCGCGTCCGCGACGCCGTGTCGGCGCTGACCGGTTTCGCCGCCGACAGCATCGTGTTCCAGCCCAACGCGACGAGCGGCCTCATGCATGCCGCGTTCGGGCTCACCGGCGGGGAGGTGCTGCTCTCGCGGGCGGAGTTCCCGAGCGTCACGTACGCGGCCGTCCGGGCGGCGCAGGCGATGCACGTGGTGACCCCGCGCTGGCTGGAGACGGACCACGCGCGCGTCACGCCCTCCGTCATCCGCGACCAGCTCACCTCCGCCACCGCAGCCGTGATGGTGAGCCTGGTCGACTCCCGCACGGGCTACCTGGCCGACATCGACGGCATCCGCCAGGTGATCGGCGACCGGCTGCTGATCGTCGACGCGATCCAGGGCTTCGGCGTGGTCGACGCGCCGTACGAGGTGGCCGACGTCGTCGTCTCCGGCGGCCAGAAGTGGACGCGCGCGGGCTGGGGGACCGGCTTCCTCGCGCTGAGCGAGCGCGCGCTGGAGCATCTCACGCCGGTCTTCAGCGGCTGGGCGGCCACCGCGGCGGAGGGCCAGACCTGGGACGAGGTCATCGATCCGGCGCCGACCGCCAAGGCCTTCACCGTCTCCAACCCTGACAGCATCGCCCAGGCCCGGTTCGCCGCGGCGCTGGAGGAGGTCGCAGCCGTCGGCGTCGCCGCCGTGAGCGACACGGTCGCCGAGAACGTCGAACGCGTGCTCGAGCTCGCCGATGACTTCGCCCTGCCGGTCGGCTCGTCGCGCTCGCCGGCCGAGCGGGCGGGGATCGTGGTGCTGGAGCCGCTGCCGGAGCACCTGGCCGCACTGAGTGCGTCGCTCTACAACCACGGGGTCACGGCGACGGTGCGGTCCACCGGCGTGCGGATCAGCGTGCACGCCGGGACCACCGAGGAGACGCTGGACATGCTGCGGGCGGCGTTCACGTCGTTCGCGTCGGCGGTGTGAGCGGCCGCGCGTCCCGGCCGGGTGCGCCATTCCCAGAACTGGGGGCGGATGTTCACCTGATGGAAACACGACACGCGGCCTCCACGCCCGTGCGTGTCGGTGGCGCGGCGTAGGTTCAGGGCATCGGGCATGGCGCCCGATCGAGACGGCCACATAAGTTCGCCTCGGAACGGAAGCGGCCGGCTCGCCAACTGAATCCGCCGGCTCCTGCGGGAGCGGCGGGGTGGGAGTGGTCGTGGCTGAATCAGCAACCCGGCAGTTCGAGTCGGCACCCGGCGGCACCAGGCAGGACGAGCGCACGTACGTGCTCGACACGTCGGTGCTGCTGTCCGACCCCAAGGCGATCTTCCGATTCGCCGAGCACGCTGTCGTCATCCCCGTCGTGGTCGTGAGCGAGCTGGAGGGCAAGCGCAACGACCCCGAGATCGGGTACTTCGCCCGGCAGGCGCTGCGCAACCTCGACGACCTGCGCGTCCAGCACGAACGGCTCGACTTCCCCATCCCCGTCGGCGACGGCGGATCGCTGCGCGTCGAGCTCAACCACTCCAACATGTCGGTCCTGCCGAGCGGCATGCAGCTGAACGACAACGACTCCCGCATCCTCGCGGTCGCGCTGAACCTCTCCAACGACGGGCTCGACGTCACGGTCGTCTCCAAGGACCTGCCCCTGCGGGTGAAGGCGGCCTCCATCGGCCTCTCGGCGGAGGAGTACCGGCACGAGCAGGCGGTCGAGTCCGGCTGGACCGGGCTCGCCGAGGTCGACCTCGGCAGCGAGAAGATGGCGGAGCTGTACGAGGAGGAGCGGCTCACGACCTCCCTCGTGGCCGACCTGCCGGTGAACACCGGGCTGGTCATCCACTCGGACCGCGGCTCGGCGCTCGGCCGGGTCGTCGGGCGCGGCGAGGTGAAGCTCGTGCGCGGCGACCGCGACGTCTTCGGCCTGCACGGCCGGTCGGCGGAGCAGCGCCTCGCCATCGACCTCCTGCTCGACCCCGAGGTCGGCATCCTCTCGCTCGGCGGCCGCGCCGGCACCGGCAAGTCGGCGCTCGCCCTGTGCGCGGGCCTGGAGGCGGTGCTGGAGCGGCAGCAGCACAAGAAGATCATGGTCTTCCGCCCGCTGTACGCGGTCGGCGGCCAGGAGCTCGGCTACCTGCCGGGCGACCAGGGCGAGAAGATGAACCCCTGGGGCCAGGCCGTGTTCGACACCCTCGGCGCCCTGGTCTCGCAGAACGTGCTCGACGAGGTGCAGGACCGCGGCATCCTCGAGGTGCTCCCGCTGACGCACATCCGCGGCCGGTCGCTGCACGACGCGTTCGTGATCGTCGACGAGGCGCAGTCGCTGGAGCGCAACGTGCTGCTCACGGTGCTCAGCCGGATCGGGCAGAACTCGCGGGTGGTGCTCACGCACGATGTCGCCCAGCGCGACAACCTGCGGGTGGGCCGCCACGACGGTGTCGCGTCGGTGATCGAGACGCTGAAGGGGCACCCGCTGTTCGCGCACATCACGCTGACCCGCTCGGAGCGCTCGGCGATCGCCGCGCTCGTGACCGAGATGCTGGAGGGGAACGAGCTGGCGTAGACGCGGGGCGCGGTCCCGGGGGCCGCGGTCCCCGGAGGCGGTCCGTGGTTCGTCCCGCGTCTCGGCGAGGCTGTGGAGAAGCGGGGCGGCGGCGGTACTTCAGGTGGAAACCGGTCGGCGGCCGGCGGTCCTCCCTAGCGCTGTCTCTTATACACATCTGAC